>CASFKT010000060.1 GCA_949295195.1 uncultured bacterium
CCAGGGGGATCTGGCCCCCAATGAGATGGTAGGAGGCAATATGAAAAAGATGACCTATTACGCCTGCCCGGTGTGCGGCGGGCTCACATTCTGCACCGGGGCGGCGGAGGTGTCCTGCTGCGGCCGGAAGCTCTCTCCTCTGGAGCCCCGGAAGGCCCGGGAAGAGGAGAAGCTCACCGTGGAGGGAGTGGAGAACGACTGGTACGTCACCGGAGACCACCCCATGCGGAAAGAGGACTACGTCTCCTTTGTGGCCTTCGCCACTGGGGACCAGCTCCAGGTGGTGAAGCAGTATCCGGAGTGGGACCTCCAAACCCGCATCCCGGGGCGAAACCACGGGATGCTCCTGTGGTACTCCCAGAAGCAGGGGCTGCTGTATCAACTGGTATAGTATCGAAAAAGTGGCAGAGCCACTTTTTCGAGTTCGGCTGCACGAAATTTTCGCCTCGATTTCTTACGAAATTGTCGGCAAAAATTTCGCGAGAAGTGTCATTTCCGAGGCGCATGTCCTCGGAAATGACAGGATTTCATTTTATTCCGCCGCCTGCGGGCGGCGGAACTCCTTGCAGGAGGGCTTTTTTGACAAGCTGAGCCGCCCGCCGTTCCCGACGGGCGGCCGCGGAATAGTAGAGGAGGGAACAACCATTGAGTATCGCAGGTTTTCCGACCAGCAGCGACATCTATTTGGAGGTAGACGGCACCAAGGTGGCGGTGGTTCAGAGCTACACCGCCAAGGCGTCCAAGACCAGCCGGGCGGTGGAGGCCTTTGGCGAGGAGGAGCCGGTGGCCACCGTCCCCGGACAGACCACCCATGTATTGGAGCTCACCCGACTGTACGCCACCGACGAGGCCATTCGGGATGGCATTGACTTTTACAGCCTGAGCGACTTCTCCCTGGTCATCTGCAAGCCCGACCGGAAGGTGATCTACTCCGAGTGCCAGTGGAGCGGCATTCAGGAGACGGGCACACTGGGGGATATGGTACTGGAAAAGGTGACCATTGTGGCCAGAAAGCGGCTGGAGACGGAGGTGTAAGAGGGTGAGCGCGTCGATTTTGGCCGGGCGGGACCGGATGGACCTGGACAACGGCATGCAGCTGCGGCTGCTGTCCGCCCTGGAGGTGCTCCAGGCCCGCCGGGAGGCGGAGGAGCTCGCTCAGGAGGAGCGGGAGCGTCCCCTGTGCTCCAACGCCTGCCTGCTCTCCCGGGCTCTGGAGACCCAGGAGGGCGAGCCGGTTTTTTCCAGCGGCCGGGAGGTGCTCTCCGGGCTGCGGGTGGAGGAGATCGCCGCCCTGGCCGGTACCTGGAGCCGCTTTAACCGGGAGGAGAACCCCTCTCTCACCATGGGAGCAGAGCAGGTGGAGGAAGTAAAAAAAAACTAGCGGCCGACGGTGCGGAACGGCTGCGCTGGAAGGTGCTGCGGGCCTTCGGCGCACTGCCTACCGAGGGGCGGTCCAGGGCCATGCGGGACCGGGACTATGTATGGTGCCTGACCCACATGGCCCTGGATCAGGAGGAGGAGCTCTCCCGACTGTGCCCCAGCTGCCGCCTCCAGGCGGAGGAGGCGCGGTGCCCGGTGTGCGGCCGCCCGGCCGAGAGCTGGGAGGGGGCGCTCAACCCCTCCTTTGACCTGGAGCGCTTTGAGCGGCTGAGGAAAGGGGGACGGCTATGAGGGACTATCTGGAGGAACTGCTGGACCTTCTGACCCAGGAGGACGAGGAGGCCGCCGATGTCTGGGAGGCGGAGGCGGCCTCCCTCATTCTGCCCAAAACTCTGGACGCGGAGGCGCCGGAAGGCGTGCTAAGTGTGCCGGAAGGGGCGCTGGAGCTGCCGGAGGGAATGGCTGCGGAAGAAGCGGGCTCCGACGAAGGCGGGGAGCGGTTCTGGACGGGGCGGGAACCGCTCCTGGAACCCGCTCTGGAGCTTGGAGAAGCGGAGTTTGAAGAAACAGAGCGTGAAGAAACAGAAATTGTGCCGGGGCTGAACGGCACCCTGGATCAGGAAGCGGCGCTCCCGGATGCCCCGGGGGAGCTGGACGAGGCGTTTGCTTCCGGCGGGAAGCGGCCTGTTATGCGGGAGAATGGGCCGGCGGAGGCCAATACTGTTCTACTGGAACAGGCCAGAAGCCGAAGGAGGCCCGTTCTGCCGGAACAGGCCGGAAGCCGGAGAAGGTCCACTCTGCTGGAACAGGTCAGAAGCCGGAAGCGGCCCGTTCTACTTCAGCAGGCGCAGGATCTGGAGCGGCAGGCAGTCCAGGCACAGGCTCTGGCTCAGGACCGCTGGAGCCGCACCCTGGCGTCGGCTTTGACCTTTCCCTCACGGGGACAGACCTCTTTTCCCTCCCAGACGACGGCGGGGAGCGGCGGCGGACAAAACACTGACGGGACGGTCTGGCCGGTCAGGGAGGATCAGGCCCGTCTGATCGACCGGGCCTTCCAGCGGGACAGCCGCCGGTACGACCGGGGATTTTCCCTGTACTAAAAGGAGGTATGCAGGTTGATCTTGACGCCCATGCGATACAAAAGCTACACCTGGCCCCACAACCCAAGGGTGTACTCCATTGACTACGAGCGAAAGATGGCGGTACATAAGGTGCCCTTTGGTTACTACTATCTCCAGGACCTGGGCCGGACCCGCCGGGTCTTGGAGGGCGAGGGGGAGTTTGTGGGCGAGGGGGCTTACAGCCAGTTCGGACAGCTGGCCAATGTCTTTTATGAGGAGGGGCCCGGCCTGCTGATCCACCCAGTGTGGCAGGCGGCCAGCGCCTATTTTGTCTCCCTGCGCCTGGAACAGGAGCCCCTGCCCGACTATGTGCGTTACTCCTTCACCTTCTGGGAGGACGCGGATTACTACAACGGGGCGGTGCGGGTGGAGACATCCGCCGGAGCGGCGGGGACCGGCTCAAGCGGTACCGGGGGCGCGGCCTCCTCCGTCTCCTCCAGCCGGTACCGGGTGGTCCAGGGGGACACCCTGTGGGGAATCGCTCAGAAATTCAATGTGTCCCTGGAGACCCTGGTCGCCCTGAATCCCCAGATCAAAAACCCCAATCTGATCCGGCCGGGAGATGAGGTGAGGGTGGCGTGACCGGCTATGTGTTTACAGCGGGAGGAACTTCCACCCAGCTGCCCGCCCCGGTGTCCTGGACCTTTCAGTACACCGCCGGGGTGCCCTGCGACAGCTTTCAGCTGCGGTGCATCTGGGAGGGGGAGAACGCGGTGCGGCCGGCGGAGTGGGCCACCTTTCAGGCCCTGGAGGGCGGCGAGGTGAAGTTCACCGGAGTGGTGGACGAGTGCGAGACGGTGCGCACATCCGAGGGCTCCTACTTCGAGGTGAGCGGCCGGGGGATGGCCGCCCGGCTGCTGGACAATGAGGCGCTGAGCCAGGACTATGAGATCGCCACCCTGGCGGACATTCTGCGGGACCACGTGACCCCATACGGCGTAACCGTGGGGGCGCAGGACGCCATGGGGGCGGTGTCCCAGTTTTCAGTGGCCGCGGGCAGCAGCGAGTGGTCGGTGCTCTACGACTTTGCCCGGTACTATAACGGGATCTACCCCCGGTTTGACCAGCTGGGGCAGCTGATTCTGATCCCCTGGAGCAATGAGGCACGGGTGGTGCTGGACAGCACGGTGCCGGTTACCCGGCTGGTGTGCCGGGACAGGCGGTACGGGGTGCTCTCCCAGGTGGTGGTCCGGGACCGGTATCAGGACAGGACGGAGACAGTGAATAACACCTCCTTCCAGGCGCTGGGCGGACGGCGGCGGCAGGTGGTCACCATGCCGGGGAAGAGTCAGTACCAGGCCATGCGCTACAGCGGACAGTTCCAGCTGGAACAGTCAGCGGCGGAACAGCTGCGCGTGGAGGTAGAGGTGCCCAAGCTGTTTTTCGCCAAGCCCGGGGATCTGGTCCAGCTGGCCCAGCCGGACTGGGCGCGCAACGGGCAGTACCGGGTGGCCCAGGCCCAGGTGGGCCAGGACGAGCGGGGGGCGTGGACCGTTTTGGAGCTGGCGCCCCCGGATATGGTGTTGTGAGGTGACGGATATGTGGACATCCAATCGAAAGCGGGAGGGGCTGAGCCAGGAGTGCGCCGCCGACCAGGGGATCGTGACCCTGGGGGGCGACCCTGCCGCCGTCTATTTGGGCGGGGAGCGGCGCTGGGTCTCCCTCTATACCCCCGGCGGCTATCAGTGGCGGCCCAAAGCGGGGGACAAGGTGCTGGTGGTCAAGGCGGGGGACCACCGGGAGATCCCCTGCCTGGTGGGAAAGCGGCCGGACGAGCTGTCAGAGGAGGACGAGCTTCCACCCGGCTCCGTGCGCATTCACAGCGGCACCGGGGTGGTGCTGCTGGACGAGGAGGGACTTACCCTCCAGGGGGACGAGGTGGCCTTGGAGGGGGATATTACCGTCAATGGGCAGTCTTTGCAGTCTTACATTCAAAATATCGTATACCAGGTACTGGCTTCCATAATGGGATAGGAGGGCGCGGCGATGGAACTGAAATTGGAGCAGGGAGACTATGTGCCCGACGGAGCGGGGGGCTTTGAGACGCTGGAGGGGGCCCATGCCCTGCTGGCCCGGGTGCTGTTCCGGCTCACCGCCCGAAGGGGGCAGTTCCCCTTCCTGCCGGAGATGGGCAGCCGGCTGTACCTGCTGGGCCGGGAAAAGCCCTCGGCGCGGGAGACCCTGGCCCTCCAGTACGTCACCGAGGCCCTGGCCCAGGAGACGGGTCTGGCGGTGCTGGATACAGAGCTCCAGGAGGACGGGACGGGGGCGGCGGTCCTGACGGTAAATCTGGAGTGGCAGGGGACGCCCCTGGCCGTCCAGGTGGACGTGACATTGTAGAGGAGGGGTGGACGCGTGAAAACGGTGGATGAAATTTTTGAGGAGATGCTCGCCTGCTTTGGGGAGAAAACCGGCGTGGAGCTGGAGGCGGGCTGTGACCTGGCGGTGCGGCTGTATGCGGCGGCGGCCCAGGTGTATGCCCTGTACGTCCAGGCGGACTGGGTGGCCCGGCAGGCCTTCCCCCAGAC
This sequence comes from uncultured bacterium, assembly GCA_949295195.1. Lineage (GTDB taxonomy): Bacteria > Bacillota > Clostridia > Oscillospirales > Oscillospiraceae > Lawsonibacter. Next base: position 5,030 of record CASFKT010000060.1, read on the forward strand.
GGCGGAGGGGGAGTATCTGGACCTCCACGCCCAGCTGCGCAGCCTGGAGCGCAAGGAGGCCACCCGGGCGGTAGGCACCCTGCGCTTCACCGCCGGGGAGGTCAGCGAGAACGACCGGGCCATCCCCCTGGGGACGGTGTGCATGACCGCCGGGCTGGTGCGCTTTGAGACCACCCAGGCGGCGGTGCTCTCGGCCGGAACCACCCAGGTGGACGTGCCCGCCCAGGCGGTCCAGCCCGGGAGCGCGGGCAACGTGTCGGCCGACACCGTCGTCTCCATGGCGGTGGCCCCCGTGGGCATCCAGAGCTGCGGCAACCCCAGTCCATTCCTGGGCGGCAGCGACGGGGAGAGCGACCAGGAGCTGCGGGCGCGGGTGATGGACACCTTTCAGCGCCTGCCCAACGGGGCAAACGCCGCCTTCTATGAGCAGGGGGCTCTGTCCTTTGACGAGGTGGCCGCCGCCTCTGTCCTCCCCCGGAACCGGGGCGTGGGGACAGTGGATGTGGTGGTGGCCACCAAAAGCGGACAGCCTGACGAGGAGCTGCTGGAGGAGCTGGAGGACTACTTCCAGACGCGGCGGGAGATTGCGGTGGACGTGCAGGTGCTGGCCCCGGAGGAGGTGGGCATCACCCTGTCCGTCCAGGTGAAGGCCAAAGACGGCTGGGACAGCACACAGGTCTGCACCGGGGTGAAGAACACCTTACAGGCCTGGTTTTCCGGGGAGCGGCTGGCGCAGGACGTGCTGCTGGCCCAGCTGGGCAGCCTGATCTACGGCTGTGAGGGTGTGGTCAACTATAAGATCGTCTCCCCCGCCGCCGACGTGGCCATCGACGCGGACCAGCTGCCGGTGCTCTCCTCTATCAACGTGGAGGCGATGACATGACTTATGCCCAGTATTTGCGGCAGCTGCTGGCTCCGCTGGGGATCTATCAACTCAATGCCCCCTTTCAGGGGGGAGAGCTGGACGCGCTGGGAGATGCCTTTGACCAGGTGGAGGGTTCCCTGGAGGAGCTGAACCGGGAGTCCTGCCTGGCCACGGCGGAGGACTGGGGGCTGGAGCAGGTGGCCTCCCTCTTTCGCCGCCGCCCCCCCGCCACAACGGTCAAGACCATGCGGGAGGCTCTGGCCGCCCTGCTGCGCATCGGCGGGGACAGTTTTACCCTGGCGGCCATCAACGATACCATCTCAGGCTGCGGCGTCAACGCCCGGGTGGAGGAGACGGACCAGGCCGGGACTGTGGAGGTCTCCTTTCCCCAGGTGCCGGGCATCCCGCCCAACTTTGAGGAGATCCGGGTCATTATCGAGGACATCATCCCCGCCCACCTGATTATCAGGTACCACTACTGGTACCTGACCTGGCAGCAGCTGGAGCAGAAGTTCTCCTGCTGGCAGGACATCGAGGACCTGAACCTCACCTGGTACGGCCTGGAGACCTATGTGGAGCCGGAGGACGAGACGTAAAATGCCGGAGCGGACACTCCTGTGTCCGCTCCGGCATTTCAGTTTGTCAAAAAACCGCTGTTGAGCAGAATCCGTCTCAGTCTGGGCGGGGGAGCTCGAGGGGGCAGCCGCCCGCCTCGAATGGGATCAAATGCCCCGGAAGCCTTGCTGTGCAAGGCTTCCGGTAAGCGAAGCGCGGACTTTTGCGCCGCTGCGGGGCGCAAAAGTAACGGCATTTTTATGTTCCCATCATCGGGCCACCAGATTCTGGAGAGGCTCTCCATTCTGATAGCGCCTTAAGTTATCCAGGGCCAGCTGGACGCAGTTCTTTCGGGTGACCTCCAGGCGCATGCCGCCCGCCACGTGGGGGGTGATGAGCAGTCGGGGGACCTCCCACAGAGGGCTGTCCGCCGGAAGGGGCTCCGGCTCGGTTACATCCAGCGCGGCACCCCACAGCTTGCCCCCCTGCATCAGCTCCGCCAGGGCCTCCTGGTCCAGAACGGTGCCACGGCCCGCACTGAGGAGGACTGCGTCGTCCTTCAACAGTTCCAGGCGCCGGCGGTCCATAAACCGGACGGTGGATGGGGAGTGGGGCAGCACCAGGGCTACCACGTCCGCATGGGGGAGCTGGTTGTCGGTGCGCTCCATGGGGAATACCTCGTCAAAGCCGGGGACCGGGCCGCCCACCGTCCGCTTCAGCCCGATGGTGCGCGCGGCTCCCAGGGCCTTGCACAGCTGGGCGAAGGCGGAGCCCACATGGCCCGCGCCAGCCACCAGCACCGTGGCCCCGTCCAGGGATTTCATATCGCCCACGTCGATCCAGGCGTGATCGCGCTGCTGGTCCCGGCACTGGGGGATTTTTCGGTACAGGGACAGAAGGCTGGCCAGCATGTGCTCCGCCACCGACCGGCTGTTGGTGCCAGCGGAGGAGGTCATCAGCACCGAGGGCGGCACCGCGTCGGTGTATTGATCCGTTCCCGCCCACATGCAGTGGAACCAGCGGAGCCGGGGGGCCTGGGCGAGCATCTCCGCCCTTGGCCAGCCCATGACAATGGTGGCCTGAGCAAACTGCTCCGGCGTGGCGGTGCGGCGGCCCGCGTATAGGTGGACCGCGTCTGGAGCGGCGGCCTCAAAGGCGGCTTTTTCCTCCTCGCGGACCGGGAGAAGATTCAAAATCACGTCAGGCATCGAAAACGACCTCCTTACGATACAGTTTCATGGAATGTGTATTTGAGCCCTGTGGGCTGGACTTTAGAATAGCATATTCTGGGATTGGTTTCAACTCTGCGGTGGAGTTCGACGTCTCCCGTCCCTTTACCCTGAAAAAAACTTGTGCTACAATAGTGGCTGCCGAACAAAGCGTAAAGCGGTTGATTCACGCGGCATAGACGGCAGAGAGGAGGCGGAGCCCATAGAGATCACGCTGAATACCCCCCTCACGGAGTTTCCCGGCGTGGGTGAGGTGCGGGCCAAGAAGCTGGAGAAGCTGGGCCTGGTCCGGTGTGCCGATCTGATTTCCTATTTTCCAAGGGACTATGAGGACCGGCGGCAGGTGTACTCCATCCGCTCCGCCCCCCTGGGACAGAAAGTGTGCATCTCCGCCATGGCGGCGGAGCACCCCCGCCTCTCCCGCATCCGCAAGGGGCTGGAGCTGGTAAAGCTGAAGGTGGTGGACCAGGCGGGGGCCCTGCACATCACCTTCTTCAATCAGAGCTATGTGGAGCGGGCCCTCCGGGCCGGAGAGGAGTACATCTTCTACGGCGTGGTGGAGGAGCAGGGCAGCCGCCGCACCATGGTCAACCCCATCTTCGAGCGGGTGGGCAAGCAGAACTTCACCGGCTGCATCGTCCCGGTCTACCCCCTGACGGCGGGGATCACCAACCACCTGCTCTGCACCCTCAGTGCCCAGGAGATGCCCGAGACCCTGCCCCGGGGGGTGCGGCTGGACCACGAGCTGGCCCAGGCGGAGTTCTCCTATCGGAACATCCACTTCCCAGAGTCCTTCCAGGCCCTGGAGCTGGCCCGGCGGCGGCTGACCTTCGAGGAGCTCTTCTACCTGTCCGCCGGTCTGGCCATGCTGAAGGAGCGGCGGGGGGACGTGCTGGGCTGCGCCATCCCGCCCCGGCCCATGGAGGAATTTCTCGCCCGCCTCCCCTTCCCTCTCACCGGGGCCCAGCGGCGGGTGATGGAGGAGATTGCAGGGGACATGGCCTCGGGCCGGCCTATGAACCGGCTGGTCCAGGGGGACGTGGGCTCCGGCAAGACGGTGGTGGCCGCCTACGCCGCCTGGCTGGCGGCGGGGGCGGGGTACCAGTCCGCCCTCATGGCCCCCACCGAGGTGCTTGCGGAGCAGCACTACCGCTCCCTGTCCGCCCTGCTGGAGCCGGCGGGGGTACGGGTGGGTCTGCTCACCGGCTCCCTCACCCCGGCGGGCAAGAAAAAAGTCCGGCAGGCCCTGGCCGCCGGGGAGATCGACCTGATCATCGGCACCCACGCCCTGATCTCCCCCCAGGTGGAGTTTCACCGCCTAGCCCTGATCGTGGCGGACGAGCAGCACCGGTTTGGCGTGGCTCAGCGGGCCGCTCTG
>CASFKT010000061.1 GCA_949295195.1 uncultured bacterium
TAAGGTAGAAGTGGTTTGCCGACCACACAACTACGATAACAGGGAGGTCTTCATCGTGAAAGACAAAGACATAAGTAGTTTAGAGCATACAAGTTGGAGGTGTCAATATCACATCGTATTTGCACCCAAATATCGAAGAATGGAGATATATAGTCAGATAAAACAGGATATAGGAGTAATATTAAGAAAACTGTGTCAGCAAAAGGGTATAGAGATTATAGAAGCCAGAGCGTGCCCAGACCATATACATATGTTGATAAGTATCCCACCCAAGTACAGCGTATCACAGATCATGGGGTATTTGAAAGGGAAAAGTAGTCTGATGATATTTGATCGGCATGCAAATTTGAAGTATAAGTATGGGAATCGGCACTTTTGGGCCAGAGGATATTATGTGGATACAGTGGGACGGAATAAAAAGCAAATAGCAGAGTATATCCGAAACCAACTGGCATCGGATCAAATAGCAGACCAGATAGGCCTAAAAGAGTTTGTTGACCCGTTTACGGGTCGCGAGAACAAGAAGGCATAGAAGGAACCCCTTAAGGGGTAGCCCGAGAAAGAAATGCAGTCGGCAAACCTTTCGGGACCCCTTAAGGGGCTTCGTCCGTATCAGGCCCTTATAGGGCCTACTCAAGCCTCCGGCTTAGCCGGAGGTTTTGACTTCTGGACAAATTCTCGATCCATGTTATCGTAAGGAGGTTCTACCATGAAAATCAAGAGAGGAAGATTACAGTATGGCATCCATCGTAACAAGAAAAAGCAGCTTCGCCGTGGTCTACATGACTACCGTGAACGGGGTCCGTAAGCAAAAGTGGGAGACCTACCACACCCTGCAGGAAGCGGTAAGGCGAAAAGAGCAGTTGGAACTGTATCACGATTTGCGGAAAACAAAGAAGATTGGAGGGGAGGTAGTGACCATAGCGCAGCTGATGTCGGTCTACCTCCGGCTTCACGGAGTTCCACGCTGGTCACCCTCTACCTATCGATCGAATTGCGGACTCATTCAGCATTATATCCTGCCCTGTATGGGCGATATACGGCTGTCGGAATTGTCGCCCCGGACGGTTGCGGCGTTGTATAGCCAGATGCTGGAGGAACCAAGGATATCCTCTCCTTACCACAAGCAGGGCGGACAGAAGCTGTCTCCCACCACGCTGCGCAGCTTCCACAAAGTGCTGCACAGCGCCTTTGAACAGGCAGTTCTTTGGGAGTATGTGGACCGAAATCCATTCCATCGGGCACCTCTGCCAACCTGCAGGACGAAACAGAAGGCATTTCTGACCCCGGAGCAGATCAAGCAGTTGGTTCTGCATTGTCCGCCCACACTGGCGTTGGCAATCCACCTCACCTTTGCCGCCTCACTTCGGAAAGGGGAACTGCTGGCTCTGACTTGGCAGGACCTCGACTTCTCCCGAAATACCCTTCGCATCGACAAGACGCTGGCCCGGATCGGCCGGGATGCCGTCAATCAGGTCAACCAGCGGGAGATCCTGCACCGCTTCCCGCCGGTGGGGAATCGGCAACGTACGGTCTTGGTGCTGAAACAGCCCAAGACCGAATCCAGCGTCCGCACCGTCTATCTGCCACCCTCGCTAATGGCGCTGCTGAAACAGAGCCGACCAGCCAGTTGGGAGACGGGCGGGCAGCCTTCTCCCCATTTGATTTTTGCCTATCCTGATGGCCGCCCCATGCAGGAGTGTACTTTGACCAAGCAATTTCAGCAGGTGCTGAAGGAGGCAGGGCTCCCCAAGGTGACCTTCCACAGCCTGCGGTACAGCAGCATCTCCTATAAGCTGTCACTCTCCGGCGGCGACATCAAGGCGGTACAACGGGATTCCGGCCATGCTCAGGCGGATATGATCACCGAGCTCTATGGACAGGTGCTGGAGCAAAACCGCTGGGATTTGGTGGAGCGGTTTGAGGAAGTATTTTATTGTGCTGACTAATAGCTTTTCGCCTCATTTATCGTCCTACTGTCGCCTTGCCTTAGCGCATCGATAAGAGCACCAATGTTTGGTTTTCCTGCGGGGAATCGAACTGCCGACCTATCTCTTAGGAGGCGATAGGTCGATCCAGTCAACAAACAAAAAAACTCAAAACGAAAAGAAGGTGACAACCATCGTACAGCACATACCGATGCCCACCCGTTTCGTGGATTTACCGGCTTACCTGACTTCGCTGCTGGAGTCCCCGTCCATCTCTGCAAACGGATTGCGTCAGCTTCACCGTTCACTGGAGGAGACTTGGGAGCGGGTGTCCGTCGATTCTTTTTTGGCCGGGCATCCCTATTGGAGCATCTGCACAGGCAAAACCGCCTGTCAGCTATTTCTCTACCGGCCATGGCGGCTTTGCAGAGGACGAGAACAAAATCTGGAGCAAATCCGCCTGATTCTGGATCATCTCCAAAGCGAATTTGTTCCCGCTGACGGCCCGCAGATCACACCTCACTCCGCCGAAAGGCTTTTGCGTCTTTTGGATAAGGACTGCAACTTTTCTCGAAAGGTGTTGGCCCCGGAGCCAATGCTGGTGTTTCTTCCGGACTGTGGGCACCGCACTTATGACGCCTTTTGCATCCCCTATCTTCTCGACAACGACGCGGTCACCTGTGATATTTTTCTGCCGCGCATCCTGCGGGACAAGAGTTCCACGCCGGAGAGTATGTTTCTCCACGAGCTGGGCCATGTCCTCAATGTCCGTCTGACCGGGGACCTCACGCTGGCATCGCCGGCCTTTCTGGAGTTTGGCGAATCGTTCTTTCCCGGACTGAGCGATCGGCACCGCTCCGTCTCCGGAGAACTCTTTGCGCACTGCTTTGCCATGGGAGTGTTCAGCCGACACCCGGAACTGCGGGGACTGGACCCGTTCACCATGGTGACCGCAGAAGATAAGCAGGCCTTCGGGCAATTCATGGAAGCCTTGATTCGCACTCTGCCCGAATGACAACAAATAACCGACACAACTGAATCAACCGCCTGTTGCGGGGAACGCCGAGCCATTTCTGTGGCCGGCATCCCCGTCCATGGACAGGCAAGCAGCGGCGTTTCCCTGCATATCCTTTACTATTTCAACGGAAAGGAGCTCTGACAATGGGAAAACGCCAGCTGCAAATCACCTGCTGCTTTGGAAAGGAGGACGCAGGCGAGCTTTTATTTCGCTCGTTTCTGCTGTTTCTCCGCCGGAAGCTGGAAGAGGCCCGCTAGGCCCATGTCCTGCCGCCAAAGCCCCAGGCCCAATCCAAGCGATAAATGGCCGCTTATCCCAGGAGGCAGAATATGTACTTGGAGATAAGCAACCCCATGGACTACCATGTGGGTCTTTATATCAGACTGTCAAGGGAGGATGAGAACGAGGGACCATCGGAGAGCGTCAACAACCAAAGATCCATGCTGGAGGAATTCGTCAAGCAGCACCGCCTGAGCGTCTTTGACACCTATGTGGATGACGGCTGGAGCGGCACCAATTTTGACCGCCCGGATTTTCAGCGGCTGATCGCCGACATCGAGGCCAGGAAGGTCAACATGGTCATCACCAAGGACCTGAGCCGTCTGGGCCGCGACTACATTCTCACAGGCCACTACATGGAGCGGTACTTCCCCGAACACCGGGTGCGGTACATCTCCCTGCTGGACGGCATCGACACCGGAGTGGACTCCACTGCCAACGACATCACGCCCTTCCGCGCCATCATGAACGACATGTACGCCAAGGATATCTCCAAAAAGATCTCCAGCGTCAAGCACGACAAGCAGCGCAAGGGGCTGTTCATCGGCGGCAAACCGGTCTACGGCTACAAAATGCACCCCACTGAGAAAAACAAAATCGTCATCGACGAGGCGGTCGCCCCGGTGGTGCGCCGGATCTTCGGTATGGCTCTCTCCGGCATAAGCTGCCGGCAGATCGCCACCCGGCTCAACGAGGAACACGTCCCCACGCCCGCAACTTACGCAGGGCTCCCGGTGGGTAAGCCCGGCCCATACACCGGTCTGTGGTCCAGCGAGCGGATCTCAGATATGCTGCAAAACGAGACTTACATCGGCAACATGGTGCAGGGACGCAGCCGGAAGATCAACTACAAGACCAAGAAGTGCATCCGCCAGCAGCCCAAGGACTGGGTAGTGGTAGAGGGCACCCACGAGCCTCTCATTGACCAGGAGACCTTTGACAAGGTGCGCCGGCTGGTGGACAGCCGCAAGCACACCCGCAGCCGCACTTACGACTTTCTACTCAAGGGCCTGATCTTCTGCCGCGAGTGCGGCTACCCCCTGGCGGTACTCAACCGCAAAAACGCCAAGGGGGAGGACGTGCTGTATTTTGTCTGCCGCACCTACCAGCGGTTCACCAAGGCCGGGGTCTGCACCTGCCACTCCATCAAGGAGCAGGTGGTCACCCAGGCGGTGGTGGAGCGGGTACGGGAGGTCTGCCGGAACTATTTGCAGGCCGAAAAGCTGCTGCCCATCGCCAAGCAGGAGGTCGCAAAGGCCCAGGCGGAGGCGGATCACGAGAAGGAGATCGCCGCCCTGAAAGCCAAGATCGACAGCCTGTCCGCCCATCTGGACCAGGTATATCTGGATAAGCTGTCCGGCCTGCTGGACGAGGCAGATTTCCAGCGGGTCTACCGGAAGGTCAAAGCCGATCGGGCCGCGCTGGAGCAGCGCCTCTCCCAAATCGACCGGCCGGACTTCTCTCCAGAAAAGCAGAACGACCTGGCCAAAGAACTGGTGGAACGCTTTCTGGCTGCCGCCCCCACCAACCGGGAGGTGCTGGTTTCCCTAATTGAACGGGTGGAGCTGACCGAAGAAAAAGAGGTCATCCTCCGCTTCCGGTTCCGGGAACTGGAGCAGAAGGGATGACCCCTGTAGTTGCAAGGCTTTGCGCCGGTCAGCGGCGCATTTCTTTGAAGGCAAAATCGTTTACATTAGCGCCGCTGCGATACATACGACCGGCTGATGCCGCACTGGGCGGCGATCTCCCGCTGGGTATGCGGGGCCTGGCCGCCTAGTCCATAGCGAAGGGTGATGATCTTCCTCTCCCGGGGCGACAGGCAGGTCTGAACGCACTGCCGCACTTTTTCACAGGCGTCCCGGGTGTCCAGTTCCTCCAGCATGTCATCATCCACTGCGATTACGTCCATCAGAGAGAGTGAGTTCCCGTCGCCGCCCGACTCCAGCGTCTCGGTGAGAGAGACCTCTCCCTGCAGCTTCTTCTGGGCGCGGAAGTGCATCAGGATCTCATTTTCAATACATCGGCTGGCATAGGTGGCCAGCCGGACGTTTTTATCCGCTTTAAAGGTGGAGATTCCCTTGATGAGACCGATGGTGCCAATGGAGATCAGGTCGTCCTGATCCCCGGTCTGGGCGTAGTATTTTTTCACGATATGGGCCACCAACCTCAAATTATGTTCCACCAGGACGTTGCGGGCCTCCAGGTCCCCCTGGGCGCAGCGCTCCAGGTATTCCCGCTCCTCCGCCGCCTTCAGGGGGCGCGGGAAGGAGCCCCCTCCCCCGGACAGGCGGAGGGTGAAAAAAAGGCTGTGGAGCATCAGGTAAATGACTGGGGAAAGCATGGGCAGACACCTCCTGCCCCACTGTATTCTCCTCCAGCTCGTCCCTATGTTCCATTTCGAAAAAATATGCTATACTGTACCAGATAGTTTAAGGCTGTCCGGCCTGGGGCGGAGGGGTTGACCATGGACCAATATGAGATTTTAAAGCATTATTTCGGCTATGACCGCTTCCGCCCGGGTCAGGAGCGGCTGATCGGTGCGATCCTTTCCGGGCGGGACGTCCTGGGGATCATGCCCACCGGGGGCGGAAAATCCCTGTGTTACCAGGTCCCCGCTCTGATGCTGCCCGGAATCACCCTGGTGATCTCCCCCCTCATCTCTCTGATGAAGGACCAGGTGACCGCCCTGCGGAAGGCCGGAGTGGACGCCGCCTACCTCAACAGCACGCTGTCTCCGGATCAGATCCGGCTGGTGTACCGCCGTGCTTATCAGGGGGCCTACAAGCTGCTGTATATCGCGCCTGAGCGCCTGAGCGGCGAGGGATTTTCCGCTCTCACCCGGGAAGTTCCCGTCTCTCTGGTGGCGGTGGACGAGGCCCACTGCATCTCTCAGTGGGGACAGGACTTCCGCCCCAGCTATCTGAAGATCTCCGAGTTCCTGCACGCCCTCCCCCGGCGTCCGGTGGTGGCCGCCTTCACCGCCACCGCCACAGCACAGGTGCGGGACGATATCGCGCAGCGCCTGGAGCTGGAGAATCCCCTGTGCGAGGTCACCGGCTTCGACCGCCCCAACCTGTTTCTGGACGTGCGGAGCCCCCAGCGCAAACTGCCCGCTCTGCTGGACCTGGTCCAGGAGCGGCGCGGAAAGAGCGGCATCATCTACTGCGCCACCCGCTCCGGCGTGGAGAAGGTCTGCGCCGCCCTGTGCCAGCGGGGCATCCCCGCCACCCGGTACCACGCCGGACTGGACGAGGAGGAGCGCCAGGCAAATCAGGACGACTTTCAGTTCGACCGCAGGCCGGTCATGGTGGCCACCAACGCCTTCGGCATGGGCATTGACAAATCCAATGTGAGCTATGTCATTCACTACAACATGCCCAAGAGCCTGGAGGCCTACTACCAGGAGGCGGGGCGTGCCGGACGGGACGGGGAGCCGGCGGACTGCATCCTCCTCTACTCCGCCGGCGACATCACCACCGCCAGATTTCTGCTGGAGAACAGCGGCAACGAGGAGCTGGATGAGGAGGAGCAGGAACAGGTCCGCCGCCAGGACCAGGCCCGGCTCCAGGCTATGATCGGCTACTGCCGGACCTCCGGCTGCCTTCGGGGCCGCCTTCTGGACTACTTCGGGCAGGCGCACGGCCCGGCCTGCGGGAACTGCGGCAACTGCCGCGGGGAGTACCAGCTCCAGGACATCACCGTCCCTGCCCAGATGATCCTCTCCTGTGTGCACCGGGTGAAGGGCCGACTGGGCTACCACGTGGGAAAAACCCTCCTCGTCCAGGTCCTGCGGGGCAGCCGGAACCAGCGGGTGGCCGACCTGGGCCTGGACCAGCTCTCCACCTACGGTCTTATGAGCCGGCTCCCGGCAGAACAGGTCCGGACACTTATAGATTTTCTGGAGGCGGAGGGCTTCCTGCGCACCAATCCGCTCCACGCCACGCTGGAACCCACCCCGGCCGCCGCCAAGATTCTGTTTCAGGGGGAGAAACTCTCCATGCCGGTGCGGAAGGACCGGGCCGGGGAGGCGCGGCGGGCGGGGCGCAAAAAATCAGCCGTCCCCTCCCACGCCCCGGAGGCGGAGGACCTGTTCTCCGCCCTCCGGGCCGTCCGGACCCGGCTGGCGCAGGAGGAGAACGTCCCGGCCTATGTGGTGTTCTCCAACGCCACTCTGGCGGACATGGCGGAGAAGGCCCCCCGTACGATGGACGAATTTCTGGACGTGACGGGGGTTGGAGAAGTCAAGGCCGCCCGGTACGGGGAGGAATTTCTCCGGGCCATCGCAGAGTACCTGGACCAGGACTGCCCATAGGCCGCCGCTATCCTAATTTTGGAGAGACCGGGCGGCTCCTTGGATCACCGGAGAAGCTCCGGGACCGCTCCCCGCTCCAACAGCTCGGAAAAGGGGACCACCTCCGGGGGGCACTCCGGGTGGGCGCCCAGAATCTTCTCCATCCAGATCATGTCGTACCACCGGCCGAACTTATAGCCGCACTTGTGGAACCTCCCTATCAGCTGATAGCCCAGTCTGGCGTGGAAGGCGGCGCTGGCCCCGGTGAGGTAGGGGTCCCCCTCCTGGGCGGGGTCGGCGATACAGGCGTTGAGATTCTGGATGTGCTGGGCGGCCAGACAGCGCTCCAACGCCTGATACAGGGCCCGGCCCAGTCCCCGGCCCCGCTGGTCCTGCCGCAGGTAGATGGTGGTCTCCACCGACCAGTCGTAGGCGGCCCGCTCCTTGAAGGCTCCGGCGCAGGCGTACCCCAGCACCTCACCCCCGGACTGGGCGGTCAGATAGGGGTACCGCTCCAAAGTGCGGCGGATGCGCCCGGCGAACTCCTCTGGAGCGGGGACCTCATATTCAAAGGTGACGGCGGTCTCCCGCACATAGGGGGTATAGATGGCCAGCAGGGCGGGGGCGTCCTCCGGGGCGGCGGGACGGATGGTGACAGCTTCCATGTTCTCTTCCTCCAGTCACATCAGATTGATCCCATTGTAGCACCTGCTCCGCCCCCGACACAAGGGAGTTGGGAAAAAGTCCTTGTTTCCCTTGCCCTGGCCGGGGGTTTATTGTATAATGGCACCAGTACGACAGCATCCAATCCATTTACATAACGACAGAACTCAAAAGGAGGAACTTTC
>CASFKT010000062.1 GCA_949295195.1 uncultured bacterium
CGGCGGCCTCATCGGCATCATCGTCATGATCTCCGTCGTTGTCACACTGGCCCGCCGTGCCAACCGGCACATCCAGGAGGAGTACCGCCTGGACGCCCCCAACACCGCCGCCACTCGATAAGCTATGGTGGATTTCATTGTCATTGCCGTCGTTGCGGCGATCCTGGGGGGTATCCTCTTCTATCTGTACCGGGCGAAAAAACGAGGGGAGACCTGCATCGGCTGCCCCTATGCCAAGCAGTGCGGAAGCGGAGCCTGCGGCGGACACAGCCGCCAAGCAAAAAAACACTGAGACTGTACCGGAACGGGGATGCGCGCTTTTTGGCCGCATCCCCCTCCGCACAGGGAGGAGTCTGATCCACCATGGAAAACGTCATTCTGATTGTCCTCCTGACGGCCGCCGTCGCCGTGGGGATCTGGATCTGGTACACCATACGCCACTTCAAGGGAGAGGGCGGCTGCTGCGGAGGGGGAAGCTACCGGCCGCGGAAGAAAAAACTGTCCCATGTGATGGGAGAGAAGACCTTTCGGGTGGAGGGGATGCACTGCGAGCACTGCAAGGTGAGGGTGGAGGAGGCCGTCAACGACATCCACGGTGCGGCGGGCCGTGCCGACTGGAAAAAGGGCCTTCTGACAGTCCTCTACTCCCAGCCGGTGGACGATGGGCAGATCAAACAGCGGCTGGAAAAGGCCGGTTACCGGATCACCGGGGTCCTGTGATCTCCGAAGGCCCTCTTCCGCTCTCACTGCCGCCGTCCACAAAGGGCAGCTGACGTTATCTTACAGAAAAGCCCCTGGAACGGTTCAGTGTGAACCGTTCCAGGGGCTTTCAGCTTCGCTCAGGGACGGGAGAGCGCGGCCTTCATGTCCGCTACATAGTCCCGGATATGGGGAACTGCCTCCCGGCCATACTGCTGGGCCAGCGTAACGATGGCGGAACCCACAATCACTCCGTCGGCCGTATGAGCCAGGGCGGCCGCCTGGTCCGGGGTGGAGACGCCGAAGCCTACAGCACAGGGCAGGTCCGGATTGGCCTCCTTGGCCAGGCGGACCATCCGTCCCACGTCGGTGGTGATCTCCCCCCGCACGCCGGTCACCCCCAGGGAGGAGACGCAGTAGAGGAACCCCTCCGCCTCCCGGGCAATCATAGCGATGCGTCCCTCTGAGGTGGGCGCGATAAGAGAGATGAAGTCCAGGCCGTATTTCCGGCACACCGGGGCGAACTCCCCCTTCTCCTCGTAGGGCACGTCGGGGAGAATGAGCCCGTCCATGCCGGCCTCCGCCGCCGTGGAAACAAACCGCTCCGTGCCGTAGGAGAACACCACGTTGGCATAGGTCATAAACACCATAGGGGTGGTCACATCCTTCCGCAGACGGCGGACCATTTCAAAGATCTTGTCGGTGGTGGCCCCGGCGGCCAGCGCCCGCTGGTTGGCGGCCTGGATCACCGGTCCCTCGGCGGTGGGGTCGGAGAAGGGGATGCCCAGCTCGATCAGGTCGGCCCCTGCCGCTGCCATGGCCCGGACGGCCGCCTCGGTGGTCTCCAGGTCCGGGTCCCCGCAGGTGAGAAAGGGAATAAACGCCTTCCCGTGGGAAAACGCGTCTGTGATACGGCTCATTCGGAAATCTCCTCCCCTCTGTACCGGGCGATGGCGGCGCAGTCCTTGTCCCCCCGGCCGGAAATGTTGATGACGATGATCTTGTCCTTTCCCATGGCAGGGGCCAGCTTCACGGCGTGGGCCACCGCGTGGGCCGACTCGATGGCGGGAATGATGCCCTCGGTTCGGCTCAAATATTCGAAGGCATTCACCGCCTCCTCGTCGGTGACCGCCACATACTCCGCCCGTCCCGTGTCGTGGAGCATGGCGTGCTCCGGGCCGATGCCCGGGTAGTCCAGGCCGGCGGAGATGGAGTACACCGGAGCAATCTGGCCGAACTCATCCTGGCAGAAGTAGGACTTCATGCCGTGGAAGATGCCCAGTTTTCCCGTGGCGATGGTGGCGGCGGTGTCCGGGGTGTCCACCCCCCGGCCCGCGGCCTCGCAGCCGATGAGCCGGACGGAGGGGTCCTCAATGAAGTGGTAGAAGGCCCCGATGGCGTTGGAGCCGCCCCCCACGCAGGCCAGCACCGCGTCGGGGAGCCGCCCCTCCTTCTCCAGAATCTGGGCCTTGATCTCCTTAGAAATCACTGCCTGAAAGTCACGGACCATGGTGGGGAAGGGGTGGGGTCCCATGACGGAGCCCAGGCAGTAGTGGGTGTCCGCAATACGGGTGGTCCACTCCCGGAAGGCAGCGGAGCAGGCGTCCTTCAAGGTGGCGGTGCCCGTAGTCACCGGCACCACGTCGGCCCCCAAGAGCCGCATTTTGTATACGTTCAGGGCCTGCCGGCGGGTGTCCTCCTCCCCCATGAACACCACGCACTCCATGCCGAAGAGGGCCGCCGCCGTGGCGGTGGCCACCCCATGCTGGCCCGCGCCGGTCTCGGCGATGAGGCGGGTTTTGCCCATCTTCCTGGCCAGCAGGGCCTGACCCAGCACGTTGTTGATTTTGTGGGCCCCGGTGTGGTTCAGGTCCTCCCGTTTGAGATAAATCTTCGCGCCCCCCAGGTCCTCGGTCATGCGCCGGGCATAGTAGAGCCGGGAGGGCCGTCCGGCGTACTCATTCAGCAGTTCTGTGAGCTCCGCCTGGAACTCCGGGTCGTCTTTGTAGTGGTTGTAGGCCTCCTCCAGCTCGTTGACCGCGTTCATCAGGGTTTCGGGGATGTACTGACCGCCGTGGATGCCAAATCGTCCCTTGGACATGTGCTCATTCCTCTCTTGCGGCGGCCACCGCCGCCTGTATTTTGGTAAAATCCTTCAAGCCGTCCGTCTCCACCCCGCTGGACAGGTCCACCCCATAGGGGTGCAGGGTGCGGATGGCCGTGGGTAAATTCTCCGGGTCCAGCCCTCCCGCCAGCAGGTAGGGCCGGGGAAATTGTCTCAGCAGGGACCAGTCGAAGGTTCTCCCGGTCCCCTGGCCGCTGTCCAATAAAATCCGGTCCGCCGGGAAAGCGATGGCCCGCTCCAGATCGGCGGGGCCGCGCACCGGGAAGGCCTTCCAGATCTCCTTTCCCGGGGCCGCCGCCCGCAGGGCGGCTGTGTAATCCTCGTCCTCGCCGCCGTGGAGCTGCGCTATGGAGATAATACCACGATTCAGCAGATCTGTCACTACCTCCACCGGCTGGTCCACAAACACCCCCACGGGGACCACCGACGGGTCCAGCTCCCGCCGCAGGACCCGGAGCTGGTCTGGGGTGACGCTGCGGCGGCTCCTGGGAAAATTCACCACAAAGCCGCACCAGTCGGGCCTTGCACGGTTCACATATGCCACGTCCTGGGGGCGGCTCAGGCCGCAGATTTTGATGCGGGTCATCTGGCTGCCTCCCGGAAGGCCGCCAGCATGGCCCCCTTGTCCCTGGCGCGCATGAGGGCCTCCCCAATGAGCACCCCGTCCGCCCCCATGGAGCGCACCGCCGATATGTCCTCGGGCCGGTGGACGCCGCTCTCCGCCACATACAGCACCCCGGGGGGAATCTGATCCCGCAGCCGGGCGGCATTGTCCAGATTCACGGAGAAATCCTTTAAATTCCGGTTGTTCACCCCGATGATCTCCGCTCCTGCGGACACGGCGGAGGCAATCTCCTGGGCATCGTGGGCCTCCACCAGGGCAGACAGGCCCAAATCCTCGCAGACGTTCAGATACCGCTCCAGGGTTTTCGTGTCCAGCAGGGCGCAGATGAGGAGCACGCAGTCCGCCCCCATGAGTCTCGCCTGGTAGAGCTGGTAGGGGTCCACCGTGAAGTCCTTGCGGAGCATGGGGGCGTCCACCGCCCCACGGATTTCCGTGAAAATCCGGTCGGAGCCCAGAAACCACTTGGGCTCGGTGAGGCAGGAGATGGCGTCCGCCCCGGCGGCCTCATAGTCCTTTGCAATGTCCAGATAGGGGAAGTTTTTGGCGATGACCCCCTTGGAGGGGGAGGCCTTTTTCACCTCGCAGATAAAAGAGAGCTCCGGCGTTTCCAGGGCGGAGCGGAAGCGCGCTCCCCTCCCCCGCCCCAGGGCGCGGCACCGCTGCTGGAGCACGTCCAGGCTGTTCTCCGCCTGGTCCGCCGCAACCCGCTCCCTGGCGTGGGCGGCCAGCTGGTCTAAAATGGTCATGTCTCCGCCTCCTCGGGAAGATTGCTCACGGCGATGAGCTGCTCCAGGGTCTCCAAAGCGCGTCCGGAGTCGATGAGCTCCCCGGCCAGGGTCACGCCGTCCTGCATGGTGTCCGCCCTGCCGCCGATGTACAGGGAGGCCCCGGCGTTCAGGAGCACCGCATCCCGCTTGGGCCCCCGCTCCGTGCCGGAGAGGATGGCTCGGACAATCTGCGCGTTCTCCGCCGGGGTGCCCCCCCGCAGCTCCTCCCGGGTGCAGCGTTTCAGGCCGAAATCCTCGGGGGCGATGGTATAGGCCCTGAACCAGCCGTCCTTGATCTCGCACACGTTGGTGGGGGCGCTCATGGAGATCTCGTCCAGCTTGTCCTGGCCGTAGACCACCATGCCCCGCCGGACCCCCAGGTTGATGAGCACCTGGGCCAGGGGGGCCACCAGGTAGTCGTCGTACACCCCCAGCAGCTGCATGGAGGGCTTTCCCGGGTTGGTGAGGGGGCCCAGGATGTTGAACACGGTGCGGAAGCCCAGCTCCTTGCGGATGGCCCCCACGTACTTCATGGAGGTGTGGTACTTCTGGGCAAAGAAGAAGCACATGCCCACCTCCTTTAACAGCCGAATGCACCGCTGGGGGCTCTGCTGGATGTTCACCCCCAGGGCCTCCAGGCAGTCCGCCGTGCCGCACTGGGAGGAGGCCGCCCGGTTGCCGTGCTTGGCCACCTTCACGCCTCCCGCCGCCGCCACCAGGCCGGAGGTGGTGGAGATGTTGAAGCTGTGGGCGTTGTCCCCGCCGGTGCCCACGATCTCAAAGACCTCCATGCCCGCGTCCACCTGGGTGGCGTGGGCGCGCATGGCGGCGGCGCAGCCGGCGATCTCGTCGGTGGTCTCCGCCCGGGCGCTCTTGGTGGACAGGGCGGCCAGGAAGGCGGCGTTCTGGGTGGGGGTGGTCTCGCCGCTCATGATCTCGTTCATCACGGCGTAGGCCTCGTTATAGGTCAGGTCCTCCTTGCTGACGATCTTTACAATGGCTTCCTTAATCATGGCTTATCCCTCCAAGAAGTTTCTCAAGATTTGATTGCCCACAGGCGTGAGAATGGACTCGGGGTGGAACTGCAATCCATAGAGGGGGCGGTCCTTATATTGCACCGCCATCACCTCCCCGTCGTCGGTTCGGGCGGTGACGGTCAGGCACTCCGGCAGGGTGTCCTCCACCGCCGCCAGGGAGTGATACCGGGCCGCCTGGATGGTGTCCGGCAGCCCCCGGAACAGGGGGCAGGTCAAATCCAGCGCCACCTGGGAGGGCTTGCCGTGCATGAGCTCCTTGGCGTAGGACACGGTGCCCCCGAAGGCTTCGCAGATGGCTTGGTGCCCCAGGCACACCCCCAGGATGGGCAGCTCCTCCGAGAGTTCCCGAATGGCCGCCTCACACACCCCGGCGTCCGCCGGGCGGCCGGGGCCGGGGGATAAAATCAGATGGCTCGGGGCTTTTCCCTGGATGTCCGCCACCGTCACCTGGTCGTTGCGTACCACCTGGATGTCCGGGCTGAGGCTCCCCACCAGCTGATATAGGTTATAGGAAAAGCTGTCATAGTTGTCGATGAGCAGAATCATAGGTCCCTCTCTTTCTGGGCCAACTCCAGGGCCCGGACCACGGCTTTTGCCTTGTTGATGCACTCCTGGTACTCCTTCTCCGGCTCCGAGTCGGCCACAATGCCCGCCCCGGAGCGGATGAACACCTTCCCGTTTTTGGCGAAGGCCAGGCGGATGGCGATGCAGGCATCCAGGTTGCCGGTGAAGTCCAGGTAGCCGATGGCCCCGCCGTACACCCCCCGCTTGTTGTGCTCCAGCTGGTCGATGATCTCCGCCGCCCGCAGCTTGGGGGCTCCCGACAGGGTGCCTGCCGGGAGGATGGCGTCGATGGCGTCCACCGCGTCGCAGTCCTCCCGCAGTTCCCCCCGGACGGTGGAGCCGATGTGCATGACGTGGGAGAATCGCTCAATGGACAGGTACTTCTCCACCTGTACGGAGCCGAAGCGGCTGATCTTCCCAATGTCGTTCCGCCCCAGGTCCACCAGCATGTTGTGTTCAGCCAGCTCCTTCTCGTCGGAGAGCAGCTCCTCCTCCAGGGCCCGGTCCTCCTCCGGGGTCCGTCCCCTGGGCCGGGTGCCCGCCAGGGGGAAGGTGTGGAGCACCCCGTCCTCCAGCTTCACCAGGGTCTCCGGGGAGGCCCCAGCCAGCTCCATGTCCTCGCTGGTGAAGTAGAACAGGTAGGGGGAGGGGTTGATGGTGCGCAGGATGCGGTACACGTCCAGCAGGGACCCCTCAAACCCCGCCTCCAGCCGGTTGGACAGCACCACCTGGAAGATGTCTCCCTCCCGGATATAGTGCTTGGCCTGCTCCACCATGGAGCAGAACTGCTCCCGGCTGAACAGGGCCTCCACCGGCGTGGTGAGCCGGGCCGGCCGCCGGGGGACCGGGGCCCCGTGGCGGAGGAGCTCGGCCATCCGGTCCAGCTGAGCGCAGGCGGCGGGGTAGGTCTCATCCAGGTCGGAGGCGTCCGCGTTGGTAATGAGGATAAGCTTCTGACGGAAGTTGTCAAAGGCAATGACGCTGCGGAACAGCATCAGATCCATGTCCTTGAACCTCTCCTGATCCTCCCCTGTGAGGCGGAGGGTTGGCTCGGCGTACTTCATGTAGTCATAGGAGAAGTAGCCCACCAGGCCGCCGGTGAAGGGGGGCTGGCCGGGGATCTTGGGGCTTTTGTGTTCGGAGAGGATCTGCCGCAGGGCCTCCCCCGGGCGCTGAATGCGGCTGGAGGTCCGCTCCCCGTTCCGGAGCTGCACCACCCCGTCCTTGGCCGTGATCTCCAGCTCGGGCTCAAACCCCAGGAAGGTCCAGCGGCCCCAGCCCTCCTGGTCGGCGGCGGACTCCAGCAGAAAGCAGTGGTTGTCCCTGGCCCGGAGGATGCGCAGGGCCTGGATGGGGGTGAGGAAGTCGCTGAGCAGCTCCCGGGCCACCGGAATCTCCCGGTAAGGTCCGGAGGCGGCCAGGGTTCTGGCCTCCTTCAACGTGGGATAGTACATGGAAAGACCTCCTTTTTTCCGGGACGAAATACAAAAACGCCCGCCCCTGACAATTTCTGTCAAGGACGGGCGTATCCTTACGCTCGCGGTGCCACCTTGCTTCACGGCCCTTTCACCGGCCGTGCCCTTAGCGGAGTACCAACATACCCCCGGCAACTGACGTATGCCCACACGTCGCAGAATACTCGGACGGAACTCCGGCCTTTGACTGCGCCCTCAGCGGTCCATTTGACAGTTCGTTTCTTACCCGGCTCTCAGCTCCCCGGGCTCTCTGTAAAGGCGTGACTGCCGTTATCTCCGCTTCAACGGTTTGATTTTCTGTATCATACACAATTTCCCCCGCCCTGTCAACCCCCGCCGCAATTTTTTGATCAAACAAAAAGACAGTTTTATTCTGATCCTTTCTGAAAAATATTTTCTGGATGAAGAAATCGAATTTTCTGAAAATTCCCTGAAACAGAAGGGTTCGTCGGAACTTGTCGAAACTTTTTATTCCATTTTTTGGCAAAAACACCTTGCATATCCTGTCTGATTATGATACATTTTACTTGGCCGCTCCGGGTGTATCCGGCGGGCCGGCCATATCATTCCAGGAGGAGAAGAGCGAATATGGAGTATGCCAAGCGACTGCTGGTAGCGGATACCAGCGACGAATTCCGGCGCCATCTGATCGAGGCGCTTCAAAACGAATCGGACATGGAAGTAGTGGGCGAGACGGGCGACGGCCAGCAGCTGCTGGAGATGGTCCGAACCCTCCAGCCCGACGCCGTGGTCATGGAGATGGTGCTCTCCGGCATGGACGGGATCGAAGTGCTGGAGCAGCTGCGGGAGCTTCCCTCGGAGCACCGTCCCCGGATTCTGGTGCTGTCCAGCTACATCCACGGGGCCATCGCCGACCTGGCCGCCGCCAATGGGGCCGACCACTTCATGGTCAAGCCCTGCAAATTCAGCACCATCTGCGCCCGCATCCGGCAGCTCACCACTTTTGACGCCATGGAGGAGGACAAGAGCCGCTCCCACAGTCTGGAGACCCTGGTCACCTCCATTATCCATGAGGTGGGCGTCCCCGCCCATATCAAGGGCTACCAGTATCTCCGGGAGGCCATCCTCATCGCCGTGGACGACATGGAGGTCATCAACGCGGTGACCAAGGTCCTCTACCCCGAGGTTGCCAAGCGCTTCGGCACCACCGCCTCCCGGGTGGAGCGGGCCATCCGCCACGCTATCGAGGTGGCCTGGGACCGGGGCGACCTGGAGACCCTGCAGAAATACTTCGGCTATACAGTCTCCAACGTGAAAGGAAAACCCACCAACAGCGAGTTCATCGCCATGATCGCCGACCGGCTCCAGCTCCAGCAGCGGGAGGGTTGAGCGCGCC
>CASFKT010000063.1 GCA_949295195.1 uncultured bacterium
GGCGTCGTAGTAGCGCTTCTTCATCTCCTCAATGCGGGCGCGGGCCTCCTCCTCGCTGTCCACCCGCCACACGTGGCCGATGAATCGGGAGCGCTTCTCCACAAATTCCGTCTCACTGTCCTGGGTGGGGATGTAATACTCCGTCATGGGGTCACCTCACTGGTCGGTTTTCGGCCTCTGGGGAGCCCCGGCCGCATCTCAGGCGTGTTCCTTCTCCCCCACCGATTTGGTCACAATCACGTCCGCCTCATACCCCAGCAGATGGGAGATCACCACCGTCCCGGCCTCCACCGGAGCGGTGAGCACACAGCCCTTGATGGCCTCCATGGCCGCAAAGATCTCCCCCTTGGGGATGGGGGCGGTGAGGCGCACGCTGGCCAGCGGGAGCTCGCCCCCCTTCACCGGAACCGAGGTGGCGATGGTCCGCCGGGGGTCGGTGAGCTCCTGCTCCACATAGGCCGTTCCCCGGGGACAGGCCGCCCCCTGGACCGAGCGGACGACATAGGTGCCGTCCCCTCTGGCCTCCGCCTCTGCTGTAATAGTACACCCATTGGGGCACACAATGCAAGTAAACTCCTTTACCATTCCGCACACACCTCCAAATCGCCCTGCCGGTCCAGCCGGTCCGCCGGGACCTCCAGCCAGATCATCTCGGCGGGGAGGGCCTTTTTCATAGGCTTTCGGACCACCTCCCGGCCGTTCTGCCGCACCACGATGCTCCCGTCCCGGAAGGGGGCGCGCACCCGCAGGGACAGGCGCACATCCTCCGTCCCGCTGATTTTCTGCGGGATCGTGTGGCCCACGCCGTCCCCGGCCTGAACATCCAGAGAACACGGAGGCAATGTCCCCTCCCGCACATAGCGGGCGGTCCAGTCCGCCAGCCGCTCCGCCTCCAGAGAGACGAAGTCCACCAGGTCGTGGACGTGGAGCACGTTGCCGGCGGCAAAGATCCCCTCCACGCTGGTCTGGTAGTGCTCATCCACCACCGCCCCCCGGGTGCGGCCGTCCAGCACCACCCCGGCCTCCTGGGACAACTCATTTTCCGGCAGGAGCCCCACCGACAAAATCAGGGTGTCGCAGGGGTACTCCCGCTCTGTGCCGGGGATGGGGGTCCCCTTCTCATCCACCTGGGAAACGGTGACACCCGTCAGGCGGCTGCCCCCGTGGATGTCGGTGACCGTGTGGCTCAGATACAGGGGGATGTCGTAATCCTCCAGGCACTGCTGGATGTTCCGGGGCAGGCCGCTGGGGTAGGGCTGCACCTCAAACACTCCGTGGACATGGGCCCCCTCCAGGGTGAGCCGCCGGGCCATAATCATGCCGATGTCTCCGGAGCCCAGGATGACCACCTCTCTGGCGGGCATGCGGTTATAGAGATTGATGTAGGCCTGGGCCACGCCGGCGGTGAACACCCCCGCCGGCCGCTCGCCGGGGATGCCCAGGGCCCCCCGGGTGCGCTCCCGGCAGCCCATGGACAGCACCACCGCCTTGGCCTTCCACCGGCGCAGTCCCGTCCGGGTGGCGGCGGTGACCACCTTGTCCGGGGTGATCTCCACCACCGAGGCGTTGGTGATGCACCGGACCCCCAGCTCCTCCGCCTCCCGGATAAAGCGCTGGGCGTACTCCGGCCCGCTGAGGGTGGTTTGAAACCGGGTGAGGCCGAAGCCGTCGTGGATGCACTGGCGCAGAATGCCCCCCAGCTGCTTCTCCCGCTCCAGCACCACCACGTCGGTGATCCCTTTCTTGTGGAGCTCCACCGCGGCGGCCAGGCCGGCGGGGCCGCCGCCCACCACTACTACGTCCACTTGCTCCAGAGCCAGTTCTTGCACGATATTCGCTTCCATCACTCAGCCTCCTCCCGCACTTTTCCGTAAAACATCTGGGAGCCCTCCCGGGCGTAGAGGATCTCGGTCTCCCCCTTGCCCAGCTCCTCCTCCAGCATCCGGGCCAGCCGCATCTGGCAATAACCCCCCTGGCACCGGCCCATCATGGACCGGGTGCGGTACTTGATGCCCACCATGGTGCTCACCCCCAGGGGGTTGTGGATGGCCTGGAGCAGCTCCGCCCGGGTGACCTTCTCGCACCGGCACACCAACTCCCCGTAGTCCGGGTTCTCCCGGATGGCCGCCTCCCGCTCCGCCTGGGACATGTCCGCGAAGCGGCGGATGCCCTTCCGCACCGGGTCAAAGTCCGAGTTGGGCTCCAGCTTCTCCCGCTCCCCCATCAGGGCGATGGCGTACCGGGCGATGGGCACGCAGGCGGTGAGGCCGGGGGACTCGATGCCCACCAGATTGATGGCGTTGGGGGCCAGGTCGTCCCGGATCTCGATTTTGAAGTCCTGAATCACCCCGTTCTCATCCACCCACTTGGGCAGGATGCCGGAGTAGTTGCGGATATAGTCCCCCTTGTGGATGTGGGGCCAGAGCTGAGAGGCGCTCTGGGCCAGATAGTCCATGTTCTTCTGGGGCACGCCGTAGTATGTAAAGTTGTCTGTGAGCTCCGCGTTGGGGCCCACGATCACGTTTCCGTCCACCGTGTTGGTCACATGGATGCCCATATAGGTGTTGCTGGGCACCGGGTACACGGGCATGGGCAGCAGATGGCCCACCCGCTTGTCCAGAATGATGTAGTCCCCCTTGGACCCCACCACACGGTAGCCGCGGATGCCCAGCAACTCCGAGACCGCCCCACAGCCCAGGCCGGCGCTGTTCACTACCCAGCGGGATACAAACTCCCCTCTGGCGGTAGAGACACGCCAGTTCCCGTCTCCGCCCCGGCGCAGGCCGGTGACCCCACAGCCGAAGTGGTAGTCCACCCCGTTGTGGTGGGCGTTCTCCGCCAGGGCGATGGTCAGGCCGAAGGGGTCCACAATGCCGCTGTTGGGGGAGAACATGGCAAACTTCCCCACCACCGCCGGCACCAGCTGGTGAAGCTCCGCCTCGTCCACCAGACGCAGACCCTGCACCCCGTTGGCCTCCCCCTGGGCGATGGTGCGCCGCAGGTTCTCCAGGTCCTCCTCTGTGTTACCCACCAGCACCTTGCCGCAGCGCTGGAAGGTCACATCCAGCTCCCGGGTCAGTTGTCCCATGAGTTGGTTGCCCTCCACGCACAGCCTGGCCTTCAAAGATCCGGTGTCGTAGGCAAAGCCCCCGTGGACCACCCCGGAGTTGCGCCCGCTGGTCTCATAGCACACGTCCAGATTTTTCTCCAGTACGCCGATTTTCAGGCGGTACCGGCTCATTTCCCGGGCAATGGCGCTGCCCACCACGCCGCCGCCGATGATCAGCACATCATATAGCTGCTCCATATTCACCCTCCTAAGGCCTTAAATTCATCCTATGAATTTAAGGCATATATACCACATTGGTCCCGTGTTGTCAAGAAAGATGGGAGGAATTTTTGCAAAATTCCTCCCATAAATCTTCCCTGTTTTCGCTACCCGTGGCGGTAGCGTTTTTTGTTGTAGAGCAGATGGTAGAGCATCTCCTCCTGGGCGTCCGCCGCCCGGCCCTCCCGGATGGCCTCATAGACAGCCCGGTGGGAGGCCAGGGTCTGGACATACTCCGGCTCCGCCACCGTCCGGGCAAAGGTCCGCACCCCCTCGGTGATCACCGGGATCAGGTTGGACACCACAGCGTTGTGGCTGCACACCGCGATCTGGGCGTGGAACTGGGAGTCCAGCTGGGCGTACTCCTCCCGGCGGGCGATGCGCCCCTCGATCTCCTCCAGCAGGGCCCGCAGCCGCTCCAGTTCCTCCTCCCCCCGGTTCTGAGCGGCCAGGGCGGCGATGGGGGGCTCCAGCATCACCCGGATCTGGAGCAGATCCCGGGTGAGCTTCTCCGGGTCCTCCATCAGGGCAAAGCCCAGGGGGTCGTCCGCCACCCCGTTTTTCTCCGAGATAAAGGTGCCCGCCCCCTGGCGGACGGTCACCACGTTTCGGGAGGCCAAACTCCGCAGGGCCTCCCGAACGGTGTTCCGGCCCACCCCCAGACGCTGGACCAGCTCCGTCTCGGTGGGCAGCTTGTCCCCCGGGCCGTACCCCTCCCGCTGGATCATCTCCAAGAGCCGCTGGGTGGTCTGTTCCACCAGAGTCTGTTTTTCCATAAGGCGCCTCCCGCTTCCGGCCGCCCGGCGGCCGCATTTTCTTCTCCACTTTACCACAGGCGGCGGTCCCTTGTC
This sequence comes from uncultured bacterium, assembly GCA_949295195.1. Taxonomy (GTDB): domain Bacteria; phylum Bacillota; class Clostridia; order Oscillospirales; family Oscillospiraceae; genus Lawsonibacter. Next base: position 4,180 of record CASFKT010000063.1, read on the forward strand.
CACGCCTCTTTTTCCCGCTCCGCCCGGTTCCTATCTCCTCCTGGAAAATATTTTGCCTTGCACCCGGCTGGAAAACCCGTATACTGTTCGTGTATATCCCTACTCATACACTATGTTAAGGAGTTTTTCATGCGATTCCCCAAACGTCTTTTCCATTTGAGCTGCACCGCCCTGCTGCTAACCACTTTTCTTACCCCGACGGTGGCCGCCCGGCGGTTCAGCATGTCCTATGTCTACTTCGGCAGCCCCTCCTCCTATGTGGAGCGGGTGGACGGGACCCAGGGCTCTCTGAACGAGATCTCCCCCAACTACTTCAACTTAAATTCCGACGGCACCCTGGACTTCACCGGCGGGAGCGACGCCGCCGCCTTTGTGGAACAGATGCACCAGCGCGGGGTGCGGGTGGTCCCCTTCCTCAGCAACCACTGGGACCGGGAGCTGGGGCGGAAGGCCCTGAACAATCGAAAACAGCTGGCGGAGCAGATCGCCCGGGCGGTGGTCCAGTACGGCCTGGACGGGGTGAACGTGGACATTGAGAATGTGACCCACCAGGACCGGAACGCCTACTCGGAATTTGTGGAGCTTCTGCGGCAGAAGCTGCCGGAGGACAAGCTCGTGGCGGTGTCGGTGGCCGCCAACCCCTACGGCTACACCCAGGGCTGGCACGGTTCCTACGACTACCGGCGGCTGGGGGCGGCGGCCGACTATCTGATGCTTATGACCTACGACGAGCACTACCAGGGGGGCTCCCCCGGACCGGTAGCCAGCCGGGCCTTCCAGGAGCAGTCCATCCAGTACGCCCTCAAGTACGTCCCGGCGGACAAGCTGGTGCTGGGCCTCCCTTTCTTCGGGCGCATCTGGAGCGACAGCGGCACCCTCATGCAGGGCCACGGGATCAGCGAGAGCCAGATCCAAACCCTGATAGCCAAGTACCGGGGCCAGGTGACCCAGGACGCCGCCTCCGGCTCCGCATACGCCCGGATCACCGTAACCGCCGCCGACCCCAAGCCGGTGATCAACGGGGTGACCCTCACCGCCGGTACTTACACCATCTGGTACGAGTCGGAACAGTCCAAGAAATACCAGCTCTCCCTGGTGGAGGAGTACGGCCTGCTGGGGGCGGGGAGCTGGAGCCTTGGCCAGGAGGATACCCGGGTGTGGGACTACTACTCCCTGTGGCTCAACGGCTGGAGCTTTGAGGACAGCCAGGGCCACTGGGCGGTCCCCTACATCATTGACGCGGCGGACCAGGGGAAGATGACCGGATTGTCCGCCACCGCCTTCGGCCCCGACCGCACCCTCACCCGGGGCGAGGCGGCGGTGGTCCTGTGCCGCCTGGCGGGGCTGAGCCCCAGGGGCTCCGGCTCCGCCTTCTCCGACCTGAGGGGCCACTGGGCCGCCGGGTATGTCCAGGCCGCCTATGAGGCCGGGCTGGCCGCCGGGGTGGGCGGCGGCCGGTACGCCCCCGACGAGCCGGTCACCCGGCAGGAGATCGCCGTCATGCTGGACCGGGTCCGGCCCGGCCTCGGTGGGACCGCGCTGAAAAATCCCTTCCCGGATCTGAGCCCCGGGGGCAACTCCTGGTCCTATGAGGCCGTTCTCCGGCTGTACGCCGCCGGCGTGGTAACCGGCATGCCCGACGGCACCTTCCGGCCCGGGGCCCCGGTGTCCCGGGCGGAGCTGGCGGTGATGCTCTCCAAGCTGCCCGAGGGTGGAGGGGGCGCCGGGAACTCATAAATATTCCGCCGTTTTTTGGGAAATACTGCTTGCATTCCACCGAAACCTGTGGTATACTACCAGGGCATTATGCCTGGGAGTGCTGATTTTCCGCCCGGTGCTGGGGCAGAACCGCTCCGGTTGGCGGGGAATATGACGCGCCCAGAAAGATCAAACTGAATTTTAGGAGGAAACAAAACATGGCAGTCGTATCTATGAAGCAGCTGCTGGAGGCCGGCGTGCACTTCGGCCACCAGACCCGTCGTTGGAATCCCAAGATGGCGCCCTACATCTATACCGAGCGCAACGGGATCTATATCATCGACCTGCAGAAGACCGTGAAGAAGCTGGAGGAGGCCTATAACTTCGTCCGCGAGCTGGGCGAGAAGGGCGAGACCATCCTCTTCGTGGGCACCAAGAAGCAGGCCCAGGAGGCCATCAAGGAGGAGGCCTCCCGCGTGGGCATGTACTATGTGAACGCCCGCTGGCTGGGCGGCATGCTCACCAACTTCAAGACCATGCGCGGCCGCGTGGACCGTCTGAACCAGCTCAAGCGCATGCAGGAGGACGGCACCTTTGACATGCTGCCCAAGAAGGAAGTCATGAAGCACATGGGCGAGATTGCCAAGCTGGAGAAGTACCTGGGCGGCGTCACCGAGATGAAGAAGCTCCCCGGCGCCCTGTTCGTGGTGGACCCCCGCAAGGAGCGCAACGCCATCAACGAGGCCCGCAAGCTGCACATCCCCATCGTGGCCATCGTGGACACCAACTGCGACCCCGACGAGATCGACTATGTGATCCCCGGCAACGATGACGCCATCCGTGCCATCAAGCTGATCTCCGGCGTGATGGCCAACGCCATCCAGGAGGGCAAGCAGGGCCAGGACGAGGCTCCCGCCGCCGAGGCTGAGGCCGCTCCCGAGACCGCTGAGTAATTCCCGACACCGCTTTCAAAGCGCCCGCCGGAGGGCGGGCGCTTTTTTGAATGGCTCCCATTTTTATTTTATTTGGAGGTAATGCACTATGGCAATTTCCGCGAAAGACGTACAGAAGCTGCGCGAGATGACCGGCGTTGGCATGATGGACTGCAAGAAGGCCCTCACCGAGGCCGACGGCGACTTTGACAAGGCCATTGAGTGGCTGCGTGAGAAGGGCCTGGCCGCCCAGACCAAGAAGGCCGGCAAGATTGCCGCCGAGGGCGTTTCCTACGCCATCACCGCCGACAACGGCGTGGGCGTGGTCATCGAGGTCAACTCCCAGACCGACTTTGTGGCCAAGAACGAGGTGTTCCAGGGCTTCGTGAAGGACCTGGCCACCATCGTGGCCAACGAGAATCCCGCCGACGTGGAGGCCCTGAAGGCCTGCACCTACCCCGGCACCGACCGCACCGTGGCCGACGTCACCGCCGACAAGGTGCTGGCCATCGGCGAGAACATCCAGGTCCGCCGCTTCGTCCGCTATGCCGAGGGCGTGAACGTGCCCTACATCCACATGGGCGGCAAGATCGGCGTGCTGGTCAACCTGGAGGTTGAGGGCATCGAGGCCGACAAGGTCACCGAGCTGGGCAAGGACATCGCCATGCAGATTGCGGCCATGAACCCCGCCTATCTGGACAAGGCCGATGTGGACCAGGCCACCCTGGACAAGGAGAAGGAGATCCTGCTCATCCAGGCCAAGGAGGACCCCAAGAACGCCAACAAGCCCGAGAACATCATCGAGAAGATGGTCCTGGGCCGCATCGGCAAGTACTACGAGGAGAACTGCCTGCTGCAGCAGGCCTTCGTGAAGGAGAACAAGGTCTCTGTGGAGAAGCACATCGCCGAGGTGGCCAAGCAGCTGGGCGGCAAGATCGCCGTCAAGGCGTTCACCCGCTTCCAGACCGGTGAGGGCATCGAGAAGGCCGAGGAGGATTTCGCTGCCGAAGTGGCCAGCATGATCCACTGATTCTCTTGAGCTTGTCCCCCGCAAAACAAGCGCATTGTCCCTGAAAAATGACTCCCATGAGAGTCCGAGGAAATTCGTTTCCCCGGGCTCTTTTTTCATTTCTTTTCTGTTTTCTCCCGGTTTTTGCCTTGATTTGAAATATTTTTGAACTTTCTTGAAATTGGATTGCTATTTCACTGCGGAATATGACTGCGAGCATCCAATGCTGCCGCAAGAAGCAGTGAGTGCGGTTTTCCCAAATGTTTGGGCCGCCCGCTCAAAAAAGGATCTAGATGGCACGCAAATGGGTATCAAAAGATTTCACGTGAACATGGTCTGAACCATGACAAAATCAGTTTTGGTGTAGGTTTGTCAAACATATTGGACGGCGAACAAGGAAGGAGTGCAGTAGTTTAAGGGCCTCATAGGGAAGTTGTTAGAGCGGCGGTTGTGGGCGGCG
>CASFKT010000064.1 GCA_949295195.1 uncultured bacterium
GATGCTCCGGACCTGCAACCGGATGGCGGTCCTCCGGGACGGCGCCAAGGTGGGCGAGCTGGACGGCGAGCTGACCCAGGAGCGGGTCATGGCCGCCATCGCGGGAGGTGCGAGCGAAAATGAGTAAGCTGAAAAAACTCACCAAGCAGCAGCTGTTCCTGCCCATCTTCTGCATGCTGCTGGTGCTGTGCGTCAACATCGTCTATGACGTGGCCCAGGGGCGGGACTTCTACGACTTCTTTAAGATTTACATCCAGAACGACATGCTCAACGGCCGTATCGTCAACATCCTGAACCGTGGCAGCGAGGTGGCCATCCTGGCCATCGGCATGACCCTGGTGGTGTCTGCCTCCGCCGGTACCGACATCTCGGTGGGCTCCGTGATGGCCCTGAGCGCCGGCGTGTGCTGTACCCTGCTGGCCGGCGCGGCGGCGCCCCAGGCCACTGAGCTGGCTGTCCCCCTGATCGTGGGCGTGCTGGCCGCCCTGCTGGTGGGCTGCGTCTGCGGCGCCTTCAACGGCGCCCTGGTGGCCTATCTGAACATCCAGCCCATGGTGGCCACCCTGATTTTGTGGACGGCCGCCCGGGCCATCGGCCTGCTGGTGTGCAACAACCTGATCGTCTATGTGCGCAACGATTCCTTCGCCATGTTCGGCGGCTACATCGGCCCCATTCCCACACCCATCATCATCGCGGCCATCTGCATTGCGGTGATCACCGTGGTGCTGAAGAAAAGCGCCATGGGCATGTACATCCAGTCTGTGGGCATCAACCGGAGAGCCAGCCGCATCGCCGGCCTGAACTCCCAGAAGATCATCTTCCTGTGCTATGTGCTGTGCGGCCTGTGCGCGGGCATCGCCGGTCTGGTGGCCTCCTCCCGGATCACCAGCGCCGACACCAACAACATCGGCCTGAACTTTGAAATGGACGCCATCCTGGCGGTGGCCCTGGGCGGCAACAGCCTGGCCGGCGGCCGCTTCAATCTGGCCGGCTCCATCATCGGCGCCTACACCATCCAGGCCATCACCACCACCATGTACAACCTGGGCGTGTCCAGCGCCGTCAACCCGGTGTTCAAGGCGGTTATCGTCATCCTCATCGTGGCGGTCCAGGCGCCTCCGGTGAAGGCCTACTTTAAAAAGCTGTCCGCCAAGCGTCAGGCGGAGAAAAAAGTGAAGGGGGCGGTGGGCGTATGAAACCGGCAAACGCTTTGAAAGAACGCAAACAGATCAACGGCAACACCATGCTGCTGCTCATCACCATCGTGCTGTTCGTAGTTTTGTACGCAGCGGGCTGCGTGGCCTATGCGGACAAGGGCTTTACGACCCTGCAGACCTTTTTGAACGTGTTCCGCAGCAATGCGGGCCTGATCTGTGTGGCGGCCGGCATGACCTGCGTCATGCTCACCGGCGGCATCGACATCTCGGTGGGCTCTCTCATCGCCATGGACTGTATGATCATCGCCTACGGCCTGAACAACTGGGGCTGGGCCAGTGCCCCCACCATCATCCTCCTGGTGCTGGCCATCGGCATTGTGTTCGGATTGTTCCAGGGCTTCTGCGTGGGCTATCTGGAGATCCAGCCCTTCATCGTCACCATGGCGGGCCTGTTCTTTGCCCGGGGCATGACGTCGGTGATCTCCACCGACCAGCTGTCCATCACCGCCGAGGCCGACCAGCTCTTCTATGACATGGCCAACTTCCGCATCTACCTGCCCTTCGGCGGCACCATCAACCGGGCGGGCAAGCTGATCATGCCCTATGTGGGCATCGGCGTGGTCGTCGCCCTGGTGGTGCTGGTGGTCATCTTCCTGATGCTCCGCTACACCAAGTTCGGCCGGGCCCTGTACGCCGTGGGCGGCAGCGAGCAGTCCGCCGCCATGATGGGCCTGAACGTGAAAGCCACCAAGATGAAGGCCTATGTGCTCTCCTCCTTCCTGTGCTCCATCGGCGGCATCTGCTACTGCATGAACACCATGTCCGCCAGCGTGAACCAGGCCACCGGCCTGGAGATGGACGCCATCGCCTCCTCCGTCATCGGCGGCACCCTGCTCACCGGCGGTGTGGGCAACGTGATCGGCACCCTGTTCGGCGTGCTCATCAACGGCACCATCGCCTCCATCGTCCAGTTTAACGGCAAGCTGGCCTCCTCCTGGCCCAACGTGCTCACCGCCGCTCTGCTGTGCTTCTTCATCGTCCTCCAGAGCATCTTTGCCAAGATCAAGGAACGGAATAAGTAAGGAGACCGATCTTTATGGAATGCAAGGAAATTATCACCTCCGGCCAGGCCGTCCTGGGCATTGAGCTGGGCTCCACCCGGATCAAGGCGGTCCTCATCGGACCGGACCACGCCCCCATCGCCTCCGGCGACCACGGGTGGGAGAACCGGTATGAGAACGGGGTTTGGACCTACCACATGGACGACGTGTGGGAGGGGCTCCGGGACGCCTATGCCAGCCTGTGTGCCGACGTGGCGGAGAAGTACGGAGTCAAGCTGACGAAGGTGGCCGCCATGGGCTTTTCCGCCATGATGCACGGCTACCTGCCCCTGGACGGAAACGGGGAGCTGCTGGCCCCCTTCCGCACCTGGCGCAACACCATGACCGCCCAGGCGGCGGAGGAGCTGACCGGCCGTTTCGGCTTCAACATCCCCCAGCGGTGGTCCATCGCCCACCTGTACCAGGCCATCCTCAACGGGGAGGAGCACGTAAAGGACATCGTGTCCCTCACCACCCTGGCGGGCTATGTCCACTACAAGCTCACCGGCGTGAAGGCCCTGGGCGTGGGGGAGGCCAGCGGCATGTTCCCCATCGACAGCGAAACATGCGACTATGACCAGGCCATGGTGGACTCCTTTGACGCCCTGGTGGCGGACAAAGGCTACCCCTGGAAGCTGCGGGACATTCTGCCCAAGGTGCTCCCCGCCGGGGCGGACGCGGGCTCCCTCACCCCCGAGGGGGCCAAGCTCCTGGACCCCGCCGGGGCCCTGGAGCCCGGCTGCCCGGTGGCCCCTCCCGAGGGGGACGCGGGCACCGGCATGGCGGCCACCAACGCGGTGGCCCCCCGCACCGGCAACGTGTCCGCCGGCACCTCTGTGTTTGCCATGATCGTGCTGGAGAAGGCCCTCTCCCAGGTCTACCCGGAGATCGACATGGTGACCACCCCCACCGGCAAGCCGGTGGCTATGGTCCACTGCAACAACTGCACCAACGAGATCAACGCCTGGGCCAAGGTTTTCAAGGGCTTCCTGGAGGCCCTGGGCCAGAAGCCCGACATGAACGCGGTGTTCACCGCCATGTTTGAATCCGCCGCCAAGGGGGCGGCGGACGGCGGCGGCCTGCTGCTGTACAACTACCTGTCCGGCGAGCCCATCACCGGCATGGAGGAGGGCCGTCCCCTCCTGTGCCGCGCCCCCGACGGGGAGCTCAGCTTCCCCAACCTGATGCGCGCCCAGCTCCTGTCCGCCCTGGCCACCCTGAAGATCGGCCTGGACATCCTGGCGGGGGAGCAGGTGGCGGTGGACCGGCTGCTGGGCCACGGCGGCTTCTTCAAGACCCCCAAGGTGGGCCAGAGCATCCTGGCCGCCGCGGCGGGGGCCCCGGTGTCCGTCATGGAGACCGCCGGCGAGGGCGGCCCCTGGGGCATGGCCCTGCTGGCCGCCTACCGGGTGAACTGCGGGGAGGGCGAGTCCCTGGAGGACTACCTGGCCCAGAAGGTGTTCGCCGGCGCCGCCGTCTCCACCCTGGAGCCGGAGCAGGCCGACGTGGACGGCTTCGAGGCCTTCATGGCCCGCTACCGCAAGGGGCTGGCCATCGAGCGCTCCGCCGTGGACAACTTGGGATAACACCCCCGGAATGGGGTGTATTTAAAAGCCCTCCTGCAAGGAGTTCCACCGTCCGCAGACGGCGGAATAAAATGAAATTTCATCATTTCCGAGGACATGCGCCTCGGAAATGATACCTCTCGCGAAATTTTGGCCGACAATTTCGCAAGAAATCGAGGCCAAAATTTCGTGCAGCTCCACTCGAAAAAGTGGCTTTGCCACTTTTTCGAATCAACAAAATTTGGAGGTCATTTCCCATGGATATGAAAAATTGCGAATTCTGGTTTGTGGTAGGCAGCCAGTTCCTGTACGGCCCCGAGGTGCTGGAGACCGTGGCCCAGCGGGCCGCCGAGATGGCGGACACCCTGAACAAGAGCGGAAACCTGCCCTGCAAGGTGGTGTACAAGGCCACCGTCAAGACCGACGCGGAGATCACCCAGGTGATGAAGGACGCCAACTACGACGAGAACTGTTACGGCGTCATCACCTGGTGCCACACCTTCTCCCCCAGCAAGATGTGGATTCACGGCTTCGGCCTGCTGCAGAAGCCCTACTGCCACCTGGCCACCCAGTACAACCGGAAGATCCCCAACGAGGAGATCGACATGGACTTCATGAACCTGAACCAGGCCGCCCACGGCGACCGGGAGCACGGCTTCATCGGGGCCCGGATGCGTCTGCCCCGGAAGGTGATCGCCGGCTACTGGCAGGACAAGCCGGTGCAGGACGAGCTGGCCGCCTGGATGCGGGCGGCGGTGGGCTACGCCTTCTCCCATAAGCTGCGGATCGTCCGTTTCGGCGACAACATGCGGGACGTGGCCGTCACCGAGGGCGACAAGGTGGAGACCCAGATCAAGCTGGGCTGGCAGGTGGACTACTGGCCGGTGGGCCATCTGGTGGAGACCATGGACGCCGTCACCGAGACGGAGATCGACGCGCAGATGGCGCAGTACAAGGACCGCTATGACTTCGCCACCGACGATATGGACACCGTGCGCTACCAGGCCAAGGAGGAGGTGGCCATGCGGAAGATTCTGGAGCGGGAGGGGGCCCAGGCCTTCATCAACAACTTCCAGGACCTGTACGGCATGGAGCAGCTGCCCGGTCTGGCCAGCCAGAACATGATGGCCGACGGCATCGGCTACGGCGGCGAGGGCGACTGGAAGGTGGCCGGCATGACCGCCATTATGAAGCAGATGGCCCAGGGCCTGGAGGGCGGCACCCTCTTTATGGAGGACTACACCTATGACCTGGAGCCCGGCCAGGAGGTCTCTCTGGGCGCCCACATGCTGGAGGTGTGCCCCTCCATCGCGGCGGAGAAGCCCCGCATCGAGGTCCACCCCCTGGGCATCGGCGACCGCCAGCCCCCCGCCCGTCTGGTGTTCGAGGGCAAGGAGGGCCCCGGCATCGTGGTCTCCCTCATCGACATGGGCGGCCGCCTGCGCATGATCATCCAGGACATCGAGGTCATCAAGCCCATCCTGGAGATGCCCAACCTGCCCGTGGCCCGGGTGATGTGGAAGCCCGCCCCCGACCTGCTCACCGGCGTCAAGTGCTGGATCGAGGCCGGCGGCGCCCACCACACGGTGCTGTCCACCGCCCTCACCGCCCAGATGATGGAGGACTGGTGCGAGATGATGCAGATCGAGTGCGTCCATATCACCAAGGACACCAAGCTGGCGGACTTTAAGAAAGAATTGTTCTATAATGATATTGCCTGGAAGCTGAAAAACCTGTAAAATGGAGTAGGGTAGGAAACGGCCGCCGGGAAGGGCCATCCTTCCCGGCGGCCGGACGTTTGATCAGCCCTTTGGACGGTCAGGGTTCGGAGGGAAAGATAGTGTGAAAGAAAACCGTCAGGGTTTTCTTTCACGTACAATCAAACCACGTTTCAGAATGTTTTAACATTCTGAAACGTGCGGCTGGCTTGGTGAAAATTCGCCAAGCCAGCCGCCGGGGAGGGCAGCCCCTCCCCGGCGGCTTTGCCTTGGAGCATTGGATAAGGAGTGATTGCGGATCATGTTGGAAGAACTGAAACGAGAGGTCTGCGAAGCGAACCTGCTGCTTCCCAAGTACGGGATGGTGACCTTTACCTGGGGCAACGTGTCCGGCGTGGACCGGGAGAAGGGCCTGATGGTCATTAAGCCCTCCGGCGTGGAGTACGACGATATGAAGCCCGAGGACATGGTGGTGGTCAGCCTGGAGACCGGCGAGCGGGTGGAGGGCAAGTATAAGCCCTCCAGCGACACCGACACCCACCTGATTTTGTACAAGACCTTCCCGGAGCTGGGCGGCGTTGTCCATACCCACAGCCGCTGGGCCACCTCCTTCGCCCAGGCGGGCAAGGGGATTCCCGCCTTCGGCACCACCCAGGGGGACTACTTCTATGGGGAGATCCCCTGCACCCGGAAGATGACCCCGGAGGAGATCGCCGGGAAGTATGAGCTGGAGACCGGCAACGTGATCATCGAGACCTTCCAGTCCCGGAAGATCGACCCGGCCCAGGTGCCCGCGGTGCTGGTGCACAGCCACGGCCCCTTTACCTGGGGCACCGACCCCCACAACGCGGTGCACAACGCGGTGGTGCTGGAGGAGGTAGCCTTCATGGCCTTCCACGCCATGGCCCTCACCCCCGGCCTGCCCCCCATGCAGCAGGAGCTGCTGGACAAGCACTACCTGCGCAAGCACGGCCCCGGGGCCTACTACGGCCAGGGCTGATTGGAAGGAGCGCGGAGCGTATGGAACAGCAGAAGCGAGTCCCCTTCGGGACCATGCCGGACGGGACGGCGGTGGAGGCCGTCACCCTGGAGAGGGGGAAGCTCTCCTGCCGCATCCTCACCTACGGCGGGGCGGTCCAGTCCCTGGTCGTCCCCGGCCGGGACGGAAATCCGGTGGACGTGGTGCTGGGCTTTGACGCCCTGGAGGACTACCGGAAGCAGGACAAGTACATCGGCGCCCTCATCGGCCGGTACGGCAACCGCATCGGCGGGGCCTCCTTCCCCCTGAACGGGAGGGAGTACTCCCTGGCGGCCAACGACGGGGAGAACCACCTCCACGGCGGCCCCGGGGGCTTTGACAAGCAGGTGTGGACGGTGGAGGAGCAGGCGGAGGACCGCCTCACCCTGTCCCTCCGGAGCCCCGACGGCCAGGAGGGCTACCCCGGAAACCTGTGGGTGAAGGTGACCTACGCCCTGACGGAGACCGGGCTGGCCATCGGCTACCGGGCCGGGAGCGACCGGGACACCCTGTGCAACCTGACCAATCACACCTACTTCAACCTGTCGGGCCACCAGAGCGGCCCGGTGACGGGACAGTATATCCAGCTGGCGGCCTCGAGCTACACCCCCACGGTCCCCGGCTCCATCCCCACCGGGGAGCTCGCCCCGGTGGAGGGCACCCCCATGGACCTGCGGGAGGGCCTGCCCATCGGACAGCGGGTGGACGAGGACTTCCCACAGCTCACCATGGCCGGGGGCTATGACCACAACTGGTGCATCGACGGTTCGGACGGCTCCCTCCGTCTGGCGGCCCGGGCCTGGAGCCGGGAGACGGGTATCGTCATGGAGACCTGGACCACCCAGCCCGGGGTGCAGTTCTACTCGGGCAACTATCTGGACGGCTGTCCCGCCGGCAAGGGCGGGGCGCCCTACGCCAAGCGGTGGGGCTTCTGCCTGGAGACCCAGCACTACCCCGATTCGCCCCACCACCCCAATTTCCCAAGCACCGTGCTCCCGGCGGGAGCGGAGTACCGGCAGACCACCGAGTACCGCTTCGCCGCGGAGTGATTCGGAGAGGAGGAATACAAACATGACCAAAGAAGAAAAAAAGCAGCTGATGGCCACCGCCTGTAAGGTCCGGATGGGGGTCATCAAGGGGACCCACGCCGCCAAGGCGGGCCACCCCGGCGGCAGCCTGTCCGCCGCCGACCTGTTCACCTACCTGTACTGCAAGGAGCTGAATGTGGACCCCAAGAACCCCAAGTGGGAGGACCGGGACCGTTTTGTCCTGTCCAAGGGCCACACCGCCCCCGGCCTGTACGCCGCGCTGGCCCAGCGGGGCTTCTTCCCGGAGGAGGACCTGCTCACCCTGCGTCAGATCGGCAGCCACCTCCAGGGCCACCCCAACATGAACCTGACCCCCGGCGTGGACATGTCCACCGGCTCTCTGGGCCAGGGCGTCTCCGCCGCCGCCGGCATGGCTCTGGCCGCCAAGTACCAGGGCAAGAGCTGCCGGGTGTACACCCTTCTGGGCGACGGCGAGATCCAGGAGGGCCAGGTGTGGGAGGCCTTCATGTTCGCCCACCACTACAAGCTGGACAACCTGTGCGT
>CASFKT010000065.1 GCA_949295195.1 uncultured bacterium
CCATCCGCTCCGGAGTCTGTCTCCCCTGCGTGCCTATCCTCCGCGCTTCTCTATGCTTGGACGAGGTGTGGAGACTCGTCAGGAGGTATCCTATCACAGAAGGGGCCATTTGTCCAGAAAATTTCCAGAGCTCCGCCCTTTGTTCCCCTCAGATTCGCTCAAAGGCGAGGCGGGGGCTCCCGTCGTCGGTATAAATGATCCCACAGGGAGCAAACCCGTATTTCTCAATCAGGCGGCGCATCACCGCGTTGTTCTCATGGGTGTCGATGCGCAGATGGGGAATGTTCGCCCAGGCAAAGGCCACCATCTGTCCAAACAGGCCGTGGACCTCTCCGTCGCCGGCCACCCGGTGGAGGGTCCCGTAGGGGGCGGCCGACTTCCAGGCCCCGCCCTCGATCACCTGATAGGTGGGGTCCTCCCCCACCAGGAAGGCAAAGGCCCCGTGGACGGTCCCCTCCTCCTCCACCACATAGAGGCGGCCCAGCCGGATGTCCTCCCGCAGCAGCTCCTCCGGCGGGAAGGAGTCCCCCCACTGGGCGGCGTTGCCGGTCCTGGCCATAAAGGCCCGGGCGATGGCATAGATCTCACAGATGCGGGAAAAATCAGCTTGCTGTGCTCTCCGGATCATCCCTATCCGCTCCTTTATCCAAATATTGTCCCGGGCTGCAGGTCCCCCGGCCGCGGGACTACTTCCCATGATAGCATGAAAGCAGCCCCCCGGCAAGGCGTTCTCCGCGTTGACGGCCGGGGAAACCGCGTGCTACAATAGGACCGGCGGGCCGCGCAGCCCGGCTCCGCCGTCCATCTGTAATGTAAATTGAGAAAGGAGCTCATATCCTATGAAGCAGGTCATCCACACCGACAGCGCCCCCGCCGCCATCGGCCCCTACTCCCAGGCCATCCAGATCGGCGATCTTCTCTTTGTCTCCGGCCAGGTGCCCATCGACCCCAGCACCGGCGCCATGGTGGAGGGGGACATCAAGGCCCAGGCCCAGCAGTCCCTGAACAACCTGAAGGCCATCCTCAACGCCGCCGGCACCAACATGGGCGCGGTGGTCAAGACCACTGTGTTCCTGGCGGACATGAACGACTTTGCCGCCATGAACGAGGTGTACGCCCAGTTCTTCCAGGAGCCCTTCCCCGCCCGCTCCGCCGTCCAGGTGGCCCGCCTGCCCAAGGACGCCAAGGTGGAGATCGAGGCCATCGCCCAGCTGTAAAACCGGAAAAAGGGCTCATTTCCCCCTTGCATTTCTGATATTTTTGTAGTATAATGTTTTCCGCGTCCGGTGAACCGCCGCCGCAAATCTGATTTTTCGCCCGGCTGTGGGCTTGAAAGGAACGATAACCATGACTCCAAAGCTCGCCCTTACCATTGTACAGGTGCTGTGCGGCCTGATTCTGATTGCGGTGGTCATGCTCCAGTCCGGCAAGAGCGCCGGCCTGTCCGGCGCCATCGCCGGCGGCGTGGACACCTTCCTGTCCAAGAACAAGGCCAAGACCTGGGACTCCAAGCTGGCCAAGCTGACCAAGTGGGTGGCCCTCCTGTTTGTGGTGCTCACTCTGGTACTGAGCCTGATTTAACAGCATGGCACACAAACCCCCGGATGCAAGGCATCCGGGGGTTTTTCTATTCTCTCTGCTCCAGAGCCCGGGCCAGGTCGGGCAGGTCCGGCGCAATGTGCACGCAGGGCCACGGCGCAAAATCCTCCGCCGGGGTGGTGCCGTTCAAGACGGCGGCGAAGTCCACCCCCGCCCGCTGGGCGGCTTCCGCGTCCAGCACTGTGTCCCCGCAGTAGAGGAAGTCCTCCTTGGAGACCCCCATCCGGTCCAGGGCCTTGAGAATCCCCTCCGGGTGGGGCTTGTGGCGGGTCACGTCGTAGCTGCCGATGACAAATTCCAAAGTATCCTTCAGCCCATAGCGGTCCATGATGTACTCGATGGTCTCCCCCGTCTTGGTGCTGACGATGCCCAGGCGGACGCCCCGGCTGTGGAGGCCCCGGAGCAGCTCCGCCGCCCCGGGAAACAAAGTGGTCTCCTCCCGCTGGCGGGGCTTGGCCACCTCCAGGAAACAGGCCCGGAACTGTGCCTTATGGTCCGGGTCCCCATCCCCGGTGAGGAGCTCATAGGCGTCCTCCAGCAGGTAGCCGATGGTGCCCCGCACCGTCTCCCGGTCCGGGACGGGCTGCCCAAGCCGGGCAAAGCCGTACTGGAAGCCCGCCACAATGGAGTCGGTGGAGTCCCCCAGGGTGTAGTCAAAATCAAAACAGATGGCGCGGTATGCTTTCATATGGTCTCCTATTCCTTGGGACGGGCCCGTCGGCCGCTGGCGCTGGGGAGGCCCAGCTCGTCCCGGTATTTGGCCACCGTGCGGCGGGAGATGGTGACCCCCTCCCCCTCCAGCAGCTGGCACAGCTTCTGGTCGGACAGGGGACGGGCCTTGTCCTCCCCGTCCACCAGCTCCCTGAGCCGGCTCTTGATCTGATGGACGGAGTTCCCCTCCCCGGCGGCTCCCACCTCCCGGGAGAAGAAGAAGCTGAGGGGGTAGACCCCCCGGGCGCACTGGAGATACTTTTCCCGGATGGCCCGGCTGACGGTGGACTCGTGAATGGCCAGTTCCTGGGCCACGTCGCTCAGGCGCAGGGGGACCAGGTGGCCGCCGGCGGAGCGGAAAAAGGCCTCCTGCCGCCTGACGATGGCCCGGGCGCAGTCCAGCAGGGTGGAGCGCCGCTGTTCCACCGCCTGGATGACGAACTGGGCCTGCTTGATCTTGTCGGTGAGGTACTGCTTCACCTCCGGGTCGGTACTGCGCTGCTGCAGATCGCAGTAGTAGCCGCTCAGCTGCAGGGTGGGGGTGTAGGCGTTCTGATAGACCACTGTCAGCCCCTCCTCCGTCTCCACCACCGCCAGATCGGGGATCAGGTAGCCGGGCTCCTCCCGCCCGGCAAAGGCGGAGCCGGGGCGCGGGTCCAGGGCCTGGATCTGCCGCTCCGCCTCCCGCACCGCCTCCTGGGAGACGCCCAGGTCCTGGGCAATGGCGTGGTACTGCTTCCGGGCCAGGTGTTCCAGGTGCCGCTGGACAATGGCCAGGGCAGTCCCGCTCTCCCCCTGCCGCTGAAGCTGAAGGGCCAGACACTGGGACAGATCCCTGGCCCCCACCCCCGGCGGGTCCAGGGTCTGAAGCAGGGAGAGGCCCTCCTCCAGGATGGAGGCGGGCAGCCCCGCCGCCTGAGCCAGGTCGGCCACATCATCCCGGAGATAGCCGTCCTCATCCAGGCTGGCGGCCAGGAACTGGGCCCCCCGGAGGACGATGGTGGAGGCGTGGCTCCGCTCCAGCTGTCTTGTCAGATGGAGCAGCAGGGTGTCGGCCAGCCCCCCGTCGGTCCCCACCCGAGCCAGGGGGTCCAGCTCATCCCGGTCGGCGGTGACGTACTGCCGGTTCTGGTGGTCCAGATCCGCCAGGGACTGCAGGCGCCGCCACAGCTCCTCGCTCTCATCCCCCGGGTCGGGCGGCTCGGCCAGTTCGGCGGCCGGATTTTCCTGGACCAGTTCCTGGATAAACTCCCCCAGCTCCAGGGTGCTCATCTGCAAAATCTCCATGGACTGGAGCATCTGGGGACTGAGCTTCAGCGTCTGTTTCAAGGATAACTCCAGGTTCATGGCGACCCCTCCCATTCGTAAGAATCCTCCAGCCGCACACGGCTGGCAGCGCCGCTTTTTGCGCAAAAGCGACAAGAACAGTATAGCATAAAACCGGAGCCAGGGCAACGAAAATGGTCCGGCGGACGAACGCAGTTTTTGTGAATTTAGGATTGACAGACGGCCGGAGCTGTGGTATCCTCTCATTAGTTAGCTTATGCTAACTTCATCGAGGGCGCAGCCCGGTTTTTCTTTTCGTACACGTTAGCTGTTGCTAACTAATAAGGAGGTCTCCCATGAACCACACTGAGCTGGATCTGGAGCGCACCCTGGCCTACCACGGGGCTCCGGCCATGGCGGGCATCAAGTCCGCCGACCTGATCGCCTGGGGCAGCCCGGAGGCCTGCTCCACTCCCTTTTTCCGTCAGTACCAGCGTCAGCTGGCCCAGCGGGGCATCCAGCTGCGGGTAATCTGGACCGGCCGTCCCCGGTGCCTGCTGCTGGTCTACCGGCCGGACCGTCTGGAGCGGCAGCTGAACGACCCGGCGGTGCGGGCCCTGCTCCTGCGGGAGGGCTACCCGGCCCAGGGCGGCCTGGAGGCCATGCTGGAGACCCTCGCCCGCCGTCTGAATCAGGGGGACTTCCCCCACGAGGTGGGCCTCTTTCTGGGCTATCCCCCCGAGGACGTGGAGGGCTTCCGCCTCCACCGGGGGCGGGACTACAAGCTGTCCGGCTGCTGGAAGGTGTACTCCGACGTGGAGCGGGCCCGCCAGTGCTTCCGCCGGTACGGGCTGTGCCGGGCCGCCCTGTGCCGCCGCCTGCGGGAGGGGAAGGCCCTGGCCCAGGTGTTCCGGGTGGCGTAAATTCGTATGTGACCGCCGCCGCTGCGGCGCTTACAGATATCAACTTTTCAATTCGATGTCATATGGAGGTTATGTAAGATGAGCAAGATGGCAGTGATCTATTGGAGCATGACTGGCAACACCCAGGCCATGGCCGAGGCCATCGCCGACGGCGCCCGGGAGGCTGGGGCCCAGGCGGACCTGTTCTCCGTGGACCAGGTCACCGTGGACCAGGCCCTGGAGTACGACAAGCTGGCCCTGGGCTGTCCCGCCATGGGGGCCGAGGTGCTGGAGGAGGCCGAGTTCGAGCCCTTCTTCACCGCCCTGGAGGGCCGCCTGGGGGGCAAGCAGGTGGCCCTGTTCGGCTCCTACGGCTGGGGCGACGGCCAGTGGATGCGGGACTGGAAGGCCCGCGCCGACGGGGCCAACGCCGTGGTCTATCAGGACGAGGGTCTGATCCTCAACGAGGCCCCCGACGAGGAGGGGCTGGCCCAGTGCCGGGCCTTCGGCGCCGGGTTCGCCCGGGACTGACCCTTCCCGCCTGAATGCAAAAGCGATACCGCTGTTTGACACGCCGTTCAAACAGCGGTATCGCTTTATCCCCCCGCGCGGCGGGGCGGCAGCCCCGGATCAGAGCCCTGCTGCCAGGTGACCTGTCCCGAACTGCCGCCCGCGCGCCGTGGGAGGTATGTTGAGAGCGATTACTCCACGTCCATATCCGGCTTGTTGAACTCGCCGAACAGCTCCTCGTTGGAGGGCATATCCTCAGGCAGAGGACGGGCCACCCAAGTGGTGTTCATGTAGTGCTTCAGGGTGATGTTCTCGGAGACAATGTTGCCGCCCCAGGTGCCGCAGCCCATGGAGGACGTGGGGGGCATACCGTTGGTGGAGGAACCGGAGTTGCCCCGGTTGTTGGGCTGGCGGACCATGATCCGGGAGACGGGGGCGCACATGCCCAGGCGGTTGATGTGGTCGTCGTCCCAGGAGTAGATGCCGCAGGAGTGGCCCTTGCCGCCCACGTTGAAGATGGCCTGCATCATGTCCAGGGCGTTCTGGAACTCGCCCTCGTACTTGAACAGGGTCAGCAGGGTGGTCAGCTTCTCGCTGGAGAAGAAGTGCTCCTTGCCCACGCCCTCCATGCCGCCGCCGGTGACGGCGATGAACTTGCGGTCATCGGGGATGGTGAAGCCGGCGGCCTCGGCCAGCTTCTGGGGGCTGATGGCCACGGTGTTGGGCAGACGGTGGCCGGTCTCGTCCCACATGACGTTCTTCAGCTTCTCGGCCTCCTTCTCGTTGGCCAGATAGGCGCCCTCCTTCACCAGAGCCTTGACGAAATCGTCATAGATCTCGGCGCTGATGATCAGGTTGCCGTCGCAGGAGCAGCCGGAGCCGAAGTCAGAGCACTTGGAGATCCGGGTGTTGGAGGCGGCCTCCGCCTGGTACTCGGGGGTGTTGCAGGTGTTGTCGATGATGACGGTGGCGTTGCCGGCGCCGGAGCCGTAGGCGGGCACGCCGGAGGAGTAGGCGGACTTGACCATGGGACGGCCGCCGGTGGCGATGACCAGGTCGCAGCGCTTCATCAGCTCCTGGGTCAGGTTGATGCTGGGGTCCTCGATGCCCTGGATGATGTCGGCAGGAGCGCCCTCACGGACCAGGGTCTCGCGGATGATGTTGATGCACTTGTTGGTGACCTTCTTGGCGCGGGGGTGGGGGCTGCAGATGATAACGTCCCGGGCCTTGATGGCGTAGATCACCTGGCCGGCGGGGGTCAGGCAGGGGTTGGTGGTGGGCACCAGAGAGGCGATGACGCCCACGGGCTTGGCGTACTTCACGATGCCCTTCTCGGGGATCTCCTCGATGACGCCCACGCTCTTCTGCCGCAGGCAGTCCCGGAGGATCAGCTTCAGCTTGTTGCGCTTGTTGCGCTTGGTCACCTTGTCGCCCAGGCCGGTCTCGTCCACGGCCTCGTCAGCCAGGTTGGCCCACACCTTCATGTCCACCACGGCGGCGGCGACAGCCTGGCACAGGCGGTCCACACGGGCCTGGTCATAGGTGGCGATGATGTCAGCGGCCTTGCGGGCGCGGGCCACCATTGCCTCCAGCATCTCGATCTGTTCAGGGGTAACTTCTCTTGCCATAATCCTTCGCTCCTTTTCTTATATTTGGTTTGAAATGTTGCGTTTCGACCTGTGTTCTGGGTGTATTGTACCTTGTTTGACCATGAAAAGTCCAATACCAGCTTTCTCTTGAATGATAGATTCCGTCTATTATTTGCCGGTATTCCCCCTGCTCTTTATCGAAATCGCACAAAACACCGCATCGCCTATTGTGCAATCGGTTTACTTGCCCGAGAAAAAACTTTGCGTTACAATAAAGTTCACTGAATCAATTCCAACGAGGTACCGCCATGACATTGCTGCAGCTGCAATACTTTAAAACCCTGGCCCACGTCCTGCACTATACTCAGGCCGCCGCCCATCTCCACATCGCCCAGCCCAGCCTGAGCTACTCCATCAAGGAGCTGGAGAAGGAGCTGGGGGTCAAGCTGTTTGAGAAGGACAGCCGCCACGTCCGCCTGACCATCTACGGGGAGCAGTTTCTCCCCTACGCGGAGCGGGCCCTCAGCATGCTGGACGAGGGGGTGGGCGTGCTGCAGCAGATGGCGGAGCACGCCCAGCAGGTGGTCCGCCTGGGCTATTTCCACTCCATCTCCGCCTCCCTCATCCCCTCGGTGATGCTGGGCTTTTACGGACAGGAGGGCAACCAGAACATCCGCTTTCAGTTTGTGGAGGCCCCCTCCTTCGACCTGTACCAGCAGCTGAAGAAGGGGGAGCTGGACCTGGCCTTCTGCCTGCACCAGGACGAGGAGCTGCAGTCGGCCACCATCATGCGCCAGCCCCTCTATCTGGCGGTGCCCGAGTACCACCCTCTGGCGGAGCGCAGGTCCGTGCGCTTTGAGGACTTCGCCCAGGAGCCCGTCGTCATGCTGGACAAGCCCAGCAGCCTGCGCACCCAGCTGGACCAGATCTACCTACAGCGGGGCGTGACCCCAAAGGTGGTCTTTGAGGTGCGGGAGTGCAATGCGGCCCTGCAGTATGTTGCCCTGCGGTTCGGCGTCTCCGTCCTCCCTCAGGTGCCCGCCATGGAGAACGAGAAAGTGGCCGTCATCCCCATCCAGGACGAGGAGCAGGCCTTTGTGCGCACCGTCTACTTCTCCTGGCTCAAAAACCGCCCCCTGTCTCCGGCCGCCCGGCGGGTCCGGGACTATATCACCGGCCACTACACCACCCTTTAAATAAGATCCTGCAAGAAGCGAAGCAGCCATGACCTTGTTGAAAGGCCATGGCTGCTTCGCTGTGTAATGGGAAGAGAAAGAAAGAGAAAGAAAAGAGGGATACTCGGCCGGTTAAGAGAGGATCAGGTCCCTGGCCCGCCCGGCCCGCAGCACATAGCTGTCCAGGTCGTGGCCCAGCAGCCGGCGGAGAGAGCGGGAGAGCTCCATCACCTGCTCCAGGTCGATCCCGGTGGCAATGCCCGATTCCTCGCAGAAATTCAATACGTCCTCTGTGGAGATGTTGCCCGCGGCCCCCGGTACGAAGGGACAGCCGCCCAGCCCGCCGAAGGAGCTGTCGAACCGGGTCATGCCCGCCTCCATGGCGGCCAT
>CASFKT010000066.1 GCA_949295195.1 uncultured bacterium
GTCGGTGGTCTGGTTGTAGTGGCGGGCGATGTACCCGTCCAGGGTGTCGGTCAGGCTGGCAATCACAAAGATGGCCAGGGCCCAGTAGTTGGCGTTGGGCACATCCAGATAGAGCACCAGCAGAAACACCGGGATCATAAATACCCGGAGGATGGTCAGCTTGTTGGCGGTATTCATTGGTTCGTTTCTCCTTTGTCTGTTTCCTCGGCCGGGATGTATTCCATGATGTCTCCCGGCTGGCAGTGCAGATAGGCGCACAGCTTTTCGATGGTGCGGGTATCAATATGGCGTTTTCCCGTGCGCATATTGTCTAGCGTGGCGACACCGATAACCTTATTTTTTCGGAGGTCATACTTTTTCAAGCCTTTCTGTTTCAGCAACAGAAAGAATTTATCATAGCTTATGGGCATATTATGCCACTCCTTTTTTATTGTACCACACAAAATACACTAAGAAAAGTACATTTTACCAAAAAGTACCCGCTCATTTTCGTCAGATTTGCCCCTTGAGTTTGTACAAAATTTAGTGTAAACTCAAGACAGTCCTCCACCTCACCAGTCAAATCCTCATCGGACACGTTGGTAATGCGTATGCTTACAAAGATCCTCCTGAAAAGCCTTCCCCCTGGGGGCCGACTCCCCTTATCAAGGGGAGATGTCGCGCAGCGACAGAAGGGATAGGGGAAGGTGCCCCCGAAGGGGGCGGATGAGGGGGCGATGAAGAAACAGCCTTTTTCCGGGCGTGGGGCGCGACGACCCGGCGCGCCATTTCGCAGGGAGTTTCGCCGCCTGCGGGCGGCGAGTTACTTTGCCCATGGCGGCTCGTCGTCGCAAAGTCCGCTTGTCTCCGTTTCCGCCTGACGGCGAAAACTGCGCCCGCTCCCTTGCTCCTCCTCTTCCCGGCGAACCCGCTGCGCTGGGCTTCGCCGGGAGTACGGGAGAGATTAACCAAAACGCCACCGGGGACGGCTCAGGATGAGCGCTCCGCGCTCATATTCGCCTTTCCCCGGACCCCATTACGGGGGTTTCCCCTTGAACCAAGCAAAAAATTTCCGGCGCGCAAAATCTGAGTGGCTGGTCTGAGTTCCTGCCGGGCCACTGGGCCCTGTCTTCCCCAAAATTGCAACGGCTGCGATTTCACACTTGCGCCTGGCTCTGCCGAGCCAACGGTACTTGGTCCGTTAACGGCGGGAGGCCCAAGGGCCTCCCCTACCCGACTCCGAAACCGTTTCGGTTATGTGCCGTAGGGGAGGGGCTTGCCCCTCCCGCTATTTTTCGGGATAGTTCGTTTTCCACCGTAGGGGCGGGTCCCAAACCCGCCCGTCTCTGAAATTCCGTCCCACGTAGGGCGCGGCCTCCCGGACGCGCCGCCCCAGGCCATTCCGTAGGGGCGGCACACCGGGCCGCCCGGTCCCTCATAAACAGCAGACGAACCCCCGGGCTGTGGCCCAGGGGCTCGTTTTGTCTCTGCTTTAGGGCAGGACCACCAGACGGTCGGGGTCCTGTTCCATACCGCCGTTCAAATGGAGATGACTGATTCCAATGCCCCACACACCGCCGGTCGTACTCCCATTGGAGAACAGGTACGTGGGGGCAATGAGCGCCCCGTTCTCCATTCGAATGGGCAGTGGGGTTTCCACACCATCTTGAAGTTCTTCATTCCACACACTGCCGGTCAGTTCCATAGGCTCCCCGTTTACCAGCACCTGGCTGCTGCCCACGGTCATTTGAATGGTCACGTCCCGGTAGGCGGCGGTGGCTGTCTGGGTATCCGCGTCCCAGGTGTACTCCGCTCCTAAGCCGCGGCACAGCGCCTCCACATCGGTATAAAACCATCCATACCGGTATTTCGGAACATAAAATGGGTAGAGGCGCTCGTCCTCCTCCGCCAAGGCAGGCTCCGAGCCGTCCAAGGGGAACACCGTATCTCCGAAGATGATGGACTCCACCTCTCCTACGTCAGAAAATTCCACGCTCCTAATTTTCTCCTGGAACGAGAAGCGGTTATTTTCCCAGTCGTAATGTGTATCGCCAATAATATCCAGCTGCTCCGAGGTGATCAGGGATCCGTCTTTCATCTTCAGAATAAACCGGCCGTTCATCGCATCCCAGCCAGTCTCCTGCTTCATCCTTCCCACCGTCTCGATCTCATAGCAGAGCTGGGTGGGGGTGAGAGTGACCTCCGTCAAGATGGCCCGCTGATCAGTGATGGGATTGAACAGGAACTCCTGGTCGGTCTCCAGGTGGGCGGAGCCCACCACCGTGTCCAGAGGAATTTTCACCGAGTACTCCCGGCCCATAAAGCCTACCCACAGCTCCAGGGGAGTATCCACCGGCCCCAGCCACTGATCAAAATTGACTTTCACTGTTCTGGAGCGGCTGGTTCCCGTGCCGGGGAGATCTTTTCCCCCCATGCTGCCGCCGGTATATTCATAACCGGCGGCCTCGGTGACCTTTCCCTGGTTGCTCTCGATGGTGTCCGGTCCGGATATTCCTTTCTCCAGCATATTGTCTGCCAGCGCATCTCCCCACAGTTCCCGGTGGAACTCCGCATCAGAACGGTTACTCTTCAAATCTTCCACCGCCTGTTCATTCAGCCCCTCCACGGTGACGGTGGCATAGACGGTCATGCCGTCGTAATAGGCGCTGTTGACGGTAAAGCGGAAGTTCTCGTTCTCCGCGCTGCCCAGGTCCGTCTGGACATAGGGCTCCAGGCCGCTGGTGTCCCCCTGGAAAAACACGTTCAGCAGGCCCAGCTGGCTCCCCACCGCCATGGCCGACCCGGTGAGCACCACCAGGGCGGCGGCCAGGGCCAGAATCAATTTCTTTTTATGCATGGGTCTCCTCCTTTTCTGTCTCGGTTCCGCAGGGGCGCCGGCCTGGGCCAGCACCTGCTCCACCAGCTCCTCCCGGGGGGAGAGCTGGTCCATCATCTGCTTGTACTCCTTGCGCATGGGTCATCCCTCCTCCACCAGCAGCTTTTTCAGTTTCGCCCTCGCCCGCAGCAGCTGGGAACGCACCGTGGCCGGGTTCCGGTCCAGCATTTGAGCGATCTCCTCGGTGGTCATGTCCTCGTAGTAGTATGGGAACGCACCGTGGCCGGGTTCCGGTCCAGCATTTGAGCGATCTCCTCGGTGGTCATGTCCTCGTAGTAGTAAAGGTGCAGAACGGTGCGGTCCCGCTCCGGCAGCCGCCGCAGCTCCTCCCACAGGTCCTCCCCCTCCGGCGCTGGGACGGACAGCGCCTCGCTGAGGGGCTCGGTGCGCCTTCGCCACGGGGCGGTGTGGAAGCGGTTGGCGCAGTTCACCGCCACCCGCAGCAGCCAGGCCTTCCGGTGCTCCTCCGAGGTGAAGGCGGGGGCGCGGGTGAGATAGCGGAGAAAGACCTCCTGGTACAGGTCCTCCGCGTCGCTCCGGTTCCCCGTCCGGGCGAAGGCCAGGCGGTAGACCATGTCCGAGTAGCGCCGGATGACCGCCTCCGGGCTGTCCCGGTCCTGAGTTGGGTCCATGTTCTCTCCTCCTTTCACCCCAAACACCCCGCAGGGGGACAAAATGTTGCGCGCTATGTTAAAAAATATTTTACCACATCAGAAGATCTGGTTTGAAAAAAAGAATTGACAATTCCCCGAGGTTAGGAGTAAGATAGTTGCAAGTTACATTTTGCCGGTACCGTCCGGCGGTTCAATCAGATACCACGGCAATGACCGGGAAGTAAGCGGGTCTGGACGCACAGAGAAGGAGCGGCTGGTGAAAGCTCCAGGAAAGGGCCCAAGTCTGAAGCTCGCCCGTGAGCCGCCCCACTGAACGGGACATTTTCCGAGTCCTGAGTAGGCGGGGACGGAGGCCCACCGTTATCGGGGCAATGAGCGCACAGGCCTTGCCTGTGAAGTTAGGTGGTACCACGGAGTAAACGTACGGCTTCGTCCTATCAAATGAGATGGGACGAGGCCGTTTTTGTTTTTTCCCCGCCGGGTCCGGCGCCGGACGGGGGCGCAGAGAAAGAGACCGGTTTGTTTTGTGATTTGCGGAGGTGACGGTGTGATGAATGGAGCGCAGGCTTTGATCGAGAGCTTGAAGCGAGAGAATGTAGAGCACATGTTTGGATACGCGGGAGCGACCATCTGCCCGGCGGTGGACGCCCTGAAGGAGCACCCGGAGATTGCCTACACCCTGGTGCGGACCGAGCAGAACGCGGGGCACATGGCCTCGGGCTACGCCCGCATGAGCGGAAAGGTCGGGGTGTGCATGGTGACCAGCGGCCCGGGGGCCACCAACCTGATCACCGGCATCGCCACCGCCTACATGGACTCCATCCCTATGGTGGCCATCACCGGCCAGGTGCCCAGCAACCTGCTGGGCCGGGACATCTTTCAGGAGGTGGACATCACCGGGGCCGTGGCCCCCTTCTCCAAGCACAGCTATCTGGTGAAGGACGCCAATGACATCCCCCGGGTGGTAAAGGAGGCCTTTCACATCGCCTCCACCGGCCGCCCCGGCCCAGTGCTCATCGACATCCCCATCGACGTACAGGAGCAGACTCTGAAAAAATTCCAGTACCCGGAGACGGTGAACATCCGGGGCTATAAGCCCAGCGTCAAGGGCAACGACCTGCAGATCAAGCGGGTGGTGGAGGCCATCGCCCGGGCCAAGCAGCCCCTCATCTGCGCCGGCGGCGGCGTGTGGCTGGCCGACGCCCGGGACGAGCTGCTGGAGCTGGCGGAGAGCTGCGCCATCCCGGTGGTCAAGACCATGATGGGCATCTCTCTGATGGCCACCGACCACCCCCTGAACATGGGCATGATCGGAGCCCACGGCAACCACTGCGCCAATAAAGCCCTGGCCAAGGCGGATCTGCTCATCATGGTGGGCACCCGTGCCGCCGACCGGGCCATGGTGGACCCCAAGGAGATTCAGCGGCGCATGGCCACCATCCACATCGACGTGGACCCGGCGGAGATCGGCAAGAACATGGAGGCCGCCATCCCCCTGGTGGGCGATGTGAAGGTCATTTTGAGACAGATTCTGGACCGGGGCGTGCCGGTCACCGACTCCACCGCCTGGCTGGACCAGCTGAAGGACTACCGGAGGGCGGAGCTGAACCGGGTCTTCCCCCGGCGGGAGGGCTCCGTGTTCCCCGGCACCCTCCTGCGGAAGCTGGGAGCCAAGCTGGACGACGACGCGGTGGTCAGCGTGGACGTGGGCCAGAACCAGATTTTCACTTGTAAGTACCTGCCCCAGAAGCACGGGCGGCTGCTCACCAGCGGCGGCCTGGGCACCATGGGCTACGCCCTGCCCGCGGGCATCGGGGCCAAGATCGCCGCGCCGGAGCGCCAGAACATCGTGGTGTGCGGCGACGGCTCCTTCCAGATGGCCATGAACGAGCTTGCCGCCATCAAGGCGGCCGACCTGGACGTGAAGATCGTCCTGTTCCAGAACAACACCCTGGGCCTGGTCCACCAGATCCAGAAGACCGCCCCCTACCACGGCCCCTTCGGCGTGGCCCTGGACGGCTCCCCGGACTTCTCCGCCGTGGCCGGTGCCTACGGCATCCCCAGCCTGACTGTGGACGACGAGGACAAGGTGGACGAGGTGCTGGACCAGTTCCTGGCTGCCCGCGGCTGCTGCCTGCTCATCGTCAAGGTCCACCCGGACGTGGGCACCAACGACTAAGGGAGGGGAGGAGATTTTATGAAACAGACCATTTCCATTCTGGTGGAAAACCAGGCCGGCGTGCTCAACCGCATCACCGGGCTGTTCTCCCGCCGGGCCTTCAACATCGACTCCCTGGCGGTGGGGGTCACCGACGACCCCACCATCTCCCGCATCACCATCATCGTGGACAGCGGCAACAGCGTGGTGGAGCAGGTGGAGAAGCAGCTCAACAAGCTGGTGGACGTAATTAAGGTCCGCACCCTGGAGGAGAACAACCTCATCGGCCGGGAGCTGATGATTTTAAAGGTAAACGCCAACAACAAGACCCGCCAGGACATTATGACCATCTGTGAGATCATGGGGGCCAAGGTGGACGACATCTCCCCCAGCTCCATGACCATGGAGCTTTCCGACACCCCGGAGCGGCTGGACACCTTCCAGTCCATGATGCGCCCCTTCTCCATCCTGGAGGTGGCCCGCACCGGCGTCATCGCCGTGCAGAAGGGTGGAGGGAAAATCTGAGAATGAAGAAGGCAGAATGCAGGAATGCAGAATGGACTGTGTTTTTGCGCGATGCCTTCCGCCAGTGAGAAAAATTCGCGCAGAATGTTCCAAATTTCGCAGAATATTCGCAGAAACGGGCGGTATCGTCCATTCATTCTGCATTCTGCATTCTGCATTCTGCATTTTTTGGAGGCATGAATGTGAAAGTAAGAGCAACCCAAGCGATCTTAGAGTGCCTGCTGGAACAGGAGGTGGACACCGTCTTTGGGTATCCCGGCGGGACCATCCTGAACCTCTATGATGAGCTTTACAACTATCAGCACAAGATTCACCACATTTTGACTGCTCACGAGCAGGGGGCCTCCCACGCCGCCGACGGCTACGCCCGCTCCACCGGCAAGGTGGGAGTGTGCTTCGCCACCTCCGGCCCCGGGGCCACCAACCTGACCACCGGCATCGCCACCGCCTATATGGACTCCTCCCCCGTGGTGTTCATCACCTGCAACGTCACCGAGGAGACCCTGGGCAAAGACGCCTTCCAGGAGGTGGACATCACCGGCATCGCCATGCCCATCACCAAGGCCACCTACCTGGTCCGGGACCCCAAGACCATCCCCGACGTGATGCGCCAGGCCTTCGCCGTGGCGGCCACCGGCCGGCCCGGCCCGGTGCTCATCGACTTTTTGAAGAACGTCACCGCCCCCAGCGTGGAGATCGACTATGAGTTCATCCCCTGGACCCAGAACCGGGAGACCAACAGCATCCGGCAGCTGGCGGTGAGCCACGGCCTGAAGGCCCCTGAGCCCGATCTGGGCGACGTGGACAAGCTGGTTGAAATGATCGCCCAGTCGGAGCGCCCCCTGCTCATCTGCGGCGGCGGCGTGGTCCGGGGCCGGGCGGACAAGCAGTTCCGGGAATTTGCCGAGAAGCTGGACGCCCCGGTGGCCATCACGGTCATGGGCGGCGGCGGCTTCCCGGGGGCCCACCCCCTCACCACCGGCATGATCGGCATGCACGGCTCCCAGGCCAGCAACGTGGCCTGCAACGAGTGCGATTTACTGATTGCCGTGGGCTGCCGGTTCTCCGACCGGGTGGCCCTCCAGCCGGACACCTTCGCCAGCCAGGCCAAGATCGTCCACATCGACATCGACCGCTCGGAGATCGACAAGAACGTGCTCACCGACCACCACATCATCGGGTCGGCCAAGCGGGTGCTGGAGCTGCTCAACGAGCGCCTGCCCCAGTATCACCACCAGTCTTGGAAGGAACATATCCTCCCCCTGCGGGAGCCCCAGGTAGTGGAGGAGGGGGACAAGCTCACCCCCGGCCAGATTCTGGACGCCATTGAGAAGGCGGTCCCCCGGGACGCCATCGTGGCCACCGACGTGGGCCAGCACCAGATGTGGTCCATCCAGCACTTCCACTTCAACTACCCCGGCCAGCTGCTCACCAGCGGCGGCTTCGGCACCATGGGCTTCGGCCTGGGAGCGGCCATTGGGGCCAAGATCGGCAACCCGGACAAGGTGGTGGTCCACACCACCGGCGACGGCTGCTTCCGCATGAACTGCCACGAGCTAGCCACCGTGGAGCACTACCATCTGCCCATTATCACGGTGGTGTTCAACAACGGCACCCTGGGCATGGTGCGCCAGTGGCAGCACCTCATTTACCACGAGCACTACTCCCAGACCACTCTGGACCGGGGGCCCGACTTTGTGAAGCTGGCCGAGGCTTATGGTCTGAAGGGCAAGCGGGTCACCAACCGCGCCGAGATGGAGCAGGCCCTCCAGGAGGCCCTGTCCTGCGGCTGCGGCTATGTCATCGACTGCCAGGTGGACATGGACGAGATGGTCCGGCCCATGGTGGCCGGCGGCGCCCACATCACCGATTTTCTGCTGAAGTAAGGAGGGCGTGAAGCGATGAAAAAGACCTTTGACACGGAAAAGAAGCTCTACACCCTCTCCCTGCTGGTCCAGGACATCCCCGGCGTACTCAGCCAGGTGGCCCGGCTGTTCTCCCGCAAGGGGTACAATATCGAGTCCATCGTCTCCGGCGAGACCAGCCAGCCCGGCCTCACCCGCATCACCATTGTGATTCTGGGGGATGAGCTGATGGTCAACCAGATCGCCGCCCAGTGCCGGAAGCTGATCCCGGTGCAGGTGGTGAAGATCCTGGACGAGGAGACCTCCATCCAGCGGGAGTTCGCCATGATCAAGGTCATGGCGGTGGACCGCACCACCCGGGACGAGGTCATCCAGATGGCCAACATCTTCCGGGCCAACATCATCGACGTGAGCCGGGAGACCCTCACCGTGGCCATCTTCGGGGACAAGAGCAAGACCGGCGCCCTCATCAACCTGCTGTCCGACTTCGGCATCCTGGAGATGGCCAAGACGGGCACCCTGGCCATCGAGCGGGGCCGCAGCTCCA
Organism: uncultured bacterium; assembly: GCA_949295195.1. Taxonomy (GTDB): domain Bacteria; phylum Bacillota; class Clostridia; order Oscillospirales; family Oscillospiraceae; genus Lawsonibacter. The sequence goes on from CASFKT010000066.1 coordinate 8,585, forward strand.
TCTACGACGACAGCAAGCTCCGGGAGGAGTACAACTACGGCAAGAACGTGCTGTAGTGAAAACGGGCGACCGCGAGGGTCGACCCTGCAAAACACCTGTAGGGGCGGCTATCAGCCGCCCGCAGGATTCTGCTATCTTGTTCGGGCGGATCATATCCGTCCCTACACGCCGGGTTTTCCCGCAAAGGGAGAGCCAGTTACCCTGTCAATCCGCCAAGAGGACCGAGAACCGGTCCCCTGGGGTTTTGAATTTGAAATCTTAATGCCATCAGCAAAAAGGAGTGTATTATCATGGCAAAGATGTACTACGCGAAGGACTGCGATATCAACTACCTCAACGGTAAGAAAATCGCCATCATCGGCTACGGCTCCCAGGGCCACGCTCACGCCCTGAACCTGAAGGATTCCGGCTGCGACGTGTGCGTGGGCCTGCGCGCCGGCTCCAAGAACTGGAAGAACGCCGAGGAGGCCGGGCTGAAGGTCATGACCATCCCCGAGGCCGCCAAGTGGGGCGACATCGTGATGATCCTGGTCAACGACGAGGTCCAGGCCGACGTGTACAAGCGGGACATCGCCCCCAACCTGGAGGCGGGCAACATGCTCATGTTTGCCCACGGCTTCAACATCCACTTCAAGCAGATCGTGCCCCCCGCCGATGTGGACGTGACCATGATCGCTCCCAAGGGCCCCGGTCACACCGTCCGCTCCACCTATGTGAACGGCAAGGGCGTGCCCTGCCTGATCGCCGTGGAGCAGAACGCCACCGGCGATGCCTATAAGCTGGCTCTGGCCTATGCCGCCGGCATCGGCGGCGCCCGGGGCGGCGTGATGGAGACCACCTTCCAGGACGAGACCGAGACCGACCTGTTCGGCGAGCAGGCCGTGCTGTGCGGCGGCGTGGTGGAGCTGATGAAGCTGGGCTTCGAGACCCTGGTGGAAGCCGGCTACGAGCCCGAGAACGCCTACTTCGAGTGCATCCACGAGATGAAGCTCATCATCGACCTGATCAACAAGGGCGGCGTGGCTGCCATGAACTACTCCATCTCCGACACCGCGGAGTTCGGCGAGTATGTCTCCGGCCCCCGTGTCCTGCCCTATGAGGAGACCAAGAAGAACATGAAGGCGGTTCTGACCGACATCCAGGACGGCGTGTTCGCCGGCAAGTGGATCGCCGAGAACAAGAACGGCCGCACCTTCTTCAACGCCAAGCGGGCCCAGCTGGCCAAGCACCAGATGGAGACCGTGGGCGCCGAGCTGCGCAAGAACATGCTCTGGGGCGACGACACCGACCTGGACACCGCTTCCAACTAACTTTTGCCTTGCAGATCAAGCATCCCCCGGCAGCCGCCGGGGGATGTTTTTTACACAATATGATCTTGACTTTTGTGTCACCATAATTTATAATGTTTTTGGTGACACAAAAGGAGGTGAGTCTATTGCCGCCGCGTGGGAGGCCAACATCGGACCCCAAGACCCACGAAACCCGCATCCGTATGTCTGATGAAGATATACGTCTTCTGGAGATCTGTTGCCAAAAGACTGGCATGACAAAAGCAGAGGTAATCCGTCAGGGAATCCGAGAGGTCTACGAAAAGGTGAAATAAGAGAACGCCCACCGTCCCAGCAAGACATTATGAGCGTTCTCCCTTCCCATAACCCGAAGGTCTGGTAAATCTGATTATGCCACACTCCTCGGGAAAACACAAGGAGGTTTTATCATGTTTGATCTGCGCACGAAGCTGCTGGACCTGGATGAGGACCTGGAGCGGCTCACCTGGGGCGTCCAGGCGGCCAGGGCCGTTTCGGCGGCCATTTCCCAGGACCACTCCTATGGAGAGGGACTGTACGCCGTCAGCGACTATCTGTATGAAGTGCAGGAAAAAATGCGCGGAGACCTGGACCTGTGCCTGGCGCAGGTGAGAGAGGGGCAGTAACAGCGGGAGGGGCAAGCCCCTCCCCTGCTCATCTCCTAACAGCTGTTCACTTTGAATAAGACGCCGTTCTCCCTTGGGCGGGAAAAATCTGTTTTTTAGTGTTGAAGGGACCCCTCTCCGTGTGATACAATAATATGAAATGACAAGAGATCCTCCCGGCGTGCTCCGCCGGGAATTTTAGAGCTGTACCGGGGAAAGGAAGGTCCGTGATGCGACATCTGATCGACTTTGGAGATATGACCCGTGAGGAGTGGGAGGCCCTGTACGCCCGGGCCAGTGAGATCATGGACGCGCCGGAGCGCTTCGTGGACGTGTGCCACGGCAAGGTGTCCTGCAACCTGTTTTACGAGCCGTCCACCCGCACCAACTTCTCTTTCCAGACCGCTATGATGCGGCTGGGCGGGTCGGTGTTCGGCTTTGCCGACCCCAACTCCTCCTCGGTGGCCAAGGGGGAGAGCATGAAGGACACGGTGCGGATGGTATCCAACTACGCCGACGTGGTGGTCATGCGCACCCCCTGGGAGGGCTCGGCCAAGGCGGCCTCCCTGTACTCCCATGTGCCGGTGGTGAACGCCGGGGACGGCGGCCACATGCACCCCACCCAGACCATGGCCGACCTGACCACCATCACCCGCCTGCGGGGCGGGGTGGACGGGCTGTGCCT
>CASFKT010000067.1 GCA_949295195.1 uncultured bacterium
CCACCTGAAGGCCGGCCAGCAGACCCTCAGCGGCGAGGACGCCATGGGGCTGATCCGCTGGCGGCACAACAACGACTACTCGGTGCAGTACCCCAACGGGGACCTGGGGCGGGTGCAGACCCAGCAGGCATTCCTGAAAGCGGTGGCGGCGGAGTGCCTGAAGCCGGAGATCCTGCTGAAGGCCCCCAGTCTGGCCCAGATCTTTATGGAGCATGTGAGTACGGATTTGTCCCTGGGGAACCTGCTGGCCTTTGCCCAGCTGGCAGTGGGGATGGACGCGGAGAACGATGTGACCTTCGTCACCATGCCCTGGGTCGACGCCCGGTACCCCGGCGTGTCCATGATTCTGCCCGATGTGGATGAGCTGCTGGAGGTTCTCAACGACGGCTTCAATCCCTACCAGGACGAAATCCAGGCCAGCGACCTGTCGGTGCTCTACCGCAACAGCGACGGCAGCTATGGAGTGACCAGCGGCACGCTGCTGGACTCCTCCCTGTCCCGGCCCAGAGGCAGCGGCTCGTCCAGCTCCTCCAGCGGGAGCAGCGGAAGCTCCAGCAGTCAGACGCCGGACGTGCCGGCCACCGAGGAGCCGGTGGAGAACCCCGACGGCTCCCAGACCACCGATCCCAGCGGCTCCGGCGAGATCACCGATCCCGGCGGAACCGGTGAAAACCCCGACGGCTCCCAGACCGGCGACTCCAGCGGCGGGACCGGAGAAAATCCGGACGGCTCTCAGCCCACCGACCCCTCCGGCTCCGGCGGAACCACCGACCCCGGCGGGAGCCAGGGCGGCGGCCAGACCGATCCCAGCGGCAGCTCGGGCGGCTCCCAGGATACCGACCCCTCCGGCTCTCAGAGCGGAGGCGGGAGCAGCTCCAGCACAGGGGGCGGGGAGGCTGTTCCCCCCTCTCAGGACACTCAGGGCGGCGCAGCCGCCCAGACGCCGGAGTCTGAAAGCGGCCTGACAGTGGCCGATCTGCCCAGCTGGCTCAACCCCACCGGGGCGGAGCCGGCGGCATAAAATACGCAATACCAGGCTGGAACACAAAAGAGAAAGGAGAACTGCCTGTGACATCATATGAAAGCGCCATGCTGTTGGCCAACACCTTGGACAGCAAGAAGGGGGAGGAGATCAAGGTCCTGAAGACCGAGGGCCTCACCACCCTGGCCGACTACTTTGTCATCTGCACCGCCACCTCCACCACCCAGATCAAGGCCATGTCAGACGCCTGTGAGGAGGCCATGGAGAAGAACGGGGAGCAGGTCCACCACATTGAAGGCCACCGGGGCGGCACCTGGCTGCTTATGGACTTCTCCGCAGTGGTGGTCCACATCTTCATGGACGAGGCCCGGAAATTCTACGACCTGGAGCGCCTGTGGGGGGACGCGGAGGAGATTCCGCTGGAGCAGCCCAAGCAGGCCCAGTAAGGGAAGGTGAACCATGGGTAAGGATCGGTTTCAGAAGATCTACAGCCAGGGGGTAATCACGGGGGTGGAGATCCTGGTGGACACCCAAACCGGGGTAAACTACCTGTTCTGCAACAGCGGAAACGCCGGGGGACTGACCCCTCTGCTGGACCGGGAGGGAAAGCCGGTCATCACGGCGGTGGGCGGTGACCCGGAGCGGCCCTGAGCGCCCGGTCCCAGGCGGAGGAGAACGAAAACTCCTTGACAACCGCCGGGAAATCCCATATAATTCATATCTGAAATACCAGAAAAGCGTTGCCGAGGAGGAGTATCCGGCCGCAGGCGGTGAAGAGAGGAGACGGGTGGTGCAAGTCTCCCCGCCGGGCGGGAGAAGGTGGCCTCGAAGCTCTGCCCCTGAACCGTGCAGTAGGGGGCGGCGGTCCCCGCCGTTACCGGGCTTGAGCGTTCCCCATAGGGGAAAATTCAGGTGGTACCACGGACACGCTTATGTTCGCCCTGAGCCCAAAGCGGCTCAGGGCATTTTTATTGCAAGGGGAGGAATCTGTGTGGCGCAGAAGCCAAAACTGAGGACCCATACCCATATGGATCTTTCGCTGGTGGAGGAGATGCAGCATGTGGTGGACCGGGTTCTGGTGCCCAACTGCATCCGCAAGACCCAGGCGTTCTATCTGGGCATAGGGGTGCTGTGCCTGGGCATCGGGGCCGGCAGCGTGCTGGCAAGCGGGCAGCTGGTGGTGGGAGCGATCTTCGGCCTGCTGGGCCTGGCAATGCTGGGCTGGGGGGCCATGGCCTACCACATCGCGGCCCGCAAGACCTACCGGCAGATGGAGAAGGCGGTGCAGTCCACCGACTATGTGCTGGAAAAGGAGAGCCTGTGGGCGGCCAACGGGAGAGGGGACTTCCACTACCCCTATTCCAGCTGCGTCCGCCTGGTGGAGACCGAAAAGAACGTCTACTGCGTCACGCGGCAGGGGGACACCCTGGTGCTGAGCAAGGAAAATCTGAAGGGGGGAACCCTGGAGGAGCTGCGGCTGTGGCTGGCGGAAAAGTGCTGGCTGCCCATCGTGGTCCTCGACTCCCATTGGAAGGTTATCGAGCGCGTTGAATCAAATCAGAAGAAGGAGAATCCGCAATGAGAAAAGAACTGCCAAAGGTCTATGAGCCCCAGGAGGTGGAGTCCCGCATCTACGAGACCTGGGAGAAGAACGGCTGCTTCAAAGGCCATCGGGACCGGTCGAGAAAACCCTTCACCATCGTCATGCCGCCCCCCAACGTGACCGGGCAGCTGCACATGGGCCACGCCATGGACTCCACCCTCCAGGACATCCTCATCCGCTTCAAGCGGATGCAGGGCTACGCCGCCCTGTGGGTGCCCGGCACCGACCACGCGGGCATCGCCACCCAGATCAAGGTGGAGGAGGAGCTGCGCACCAAGGAGGGGCTGACCCGCTACGACCTGGGCCGGGAGAAGTTCCTGGAGCGGGTGTGGGACTGGAAGCGCCAGTACGGCGGCCGCATCGTCCAGCAGCAGAAGAAGCTGGGCGCCTCCTGCGACTGGGACCGGGCCCGGTTCACCATGGACGAGGGCTGCTCCAAGGCGGTGCGGGAGACCTTCTGCGAGCTGTACGAGAAGGGCCTCATCTACAAGGGCAGCCGCATCATCAACTGGTGCCCCCACTGCGTTACCGCCCTTTCCGACGCCGAGGTGGAGTACCAGGACAAGCCCGGCAGCTTCTGGCACATCCGCTACCCCATCGCGGGGGAGGAGGGCCGCTATGTGATCGTGGCCACCACCCGTCCCGAGACCATGCTGGGCGACACCGGCGTGGCCGTCCACCCCGACGACGAGCGGTACAAGGACATTGTGGGCAAGAAGTGCATCCTGCCCCTGGTGGGCCGGGAGATGCCCATTGTGGCCGACGACTATGTGGACATGGAGTTCGGCACCGGCTGCGTGAAGATGACCCCCGCCCACGACCCCAACGACTTTGAGGTGGGCCTGCGCCACAACCTGGAGACCATCCGCGTCCTGGACGACAACGGCAAGGTGGTGGAGGGCTACGGCAAGTACTCCGGCATGGACCGGTATGAGGCCCGGAAGGCCATCGTGGCCGACCTGGAGGAGCAGGGCTACCTGGTGAAGGTGGAGCCCCACCAGCACAACGTGGGCACCTGCTACCGCTGCCACAACGACGTGGAGCCCATCATCTCCGCCCAGTGGTTCGTGAAGATGAAGCCCCTGGCCGAGGCCGCCATCAAGGTGGTGGAGGACGGGGAGGTCAAATTCGTCCCTGACCGCTTCGCCAAGACCTACCTCAACTGGATGGAGAACGTCCACGACTGGTGCATCTCCCGCCAGCTGTGGTGGGGCCACCAGATCCCCGTGTGGTACTGTGCCGACTGCGGCCACATGACCGTCAGCCGCACCGACCCCACCGAGTGTGAGCACTGCCGCTCCAAGAACATCGAGCGGGACCCCGACGTGCTGGACACCTGGTTCTCCTCCGCCCTGTGGCCCTTCTCCACCCTGGGCTGGCCGGAGAAGACCGAGGACCTGGACTACTTCTATCCCACCGACGTGCTGGTCACCGGCTATGACATCATCTTCTTCTGGGTGGCCCGGATGATCTTCTCCGCCTGCGAGCAGACCAAGAAGCCCCCCTTCCACACCGTGTTCATCCACGGCCTGGTCCGGGACGACAAGGGCCGGAAGATGTCCAAGAGCCTGGGCAACGGCATCGACCCCCTGGAGATCGCCGAGAAGTACGGCGCCGACGCCCTGCGCTTCAACCTGATCACCGGCAACAGCCCCGGCAACGACATGCGCTTCTACACCGAGCGGTGCGAGGCCATGCGCAACTTTGCCAACAAGATCTGGAACGCCAGCCGCTTCCTGATGATGAACCTGACCATCGACAAGTGCGAGCTGCCGGAGAAGCTGGAGCTGGAGGACAAGTGGATTCTCTCCAAGCTGAACCGGGCCATCCGGGAGATCACCGAGAACATGGACCGGTATGAGCTGGGCGTGGCCGCCCAGAAGATCTACGACTTCATCTGGGACGACTACTGCGACTGGTATATCGAGCTCACCAAGACGAGACTCCAAGGGGAGGACGAGGACAGCAAGGTCCGGGCCCAGCAGGTGCTGTGCCATGTGCTCACCCAGATGCTCAAGCTGCTCCACCCCTTCATGCCCTTCATCACCGAGGAGATCTGGCAGGCCCTGCCCCACGAGGACGGGGTGGCAGAGGGCGGCTTCCTGATGCTCCAGAGCTGGCCCGTGGCCCGGGAGGCGCTGGACTTCCCGGAGGAGGAGAAGGCCATGGAGCTCATTATGGATCTGATCCGGGCCGTGCGCACCCGCCGCTCCGAGATGAACGTTCCCCCCAGCAAGAAGGCCCGGCTCACCGTGGCCACCGCGGAGGAGGACACCTTCCGACTGGGCGAGGCCTTCCTGAAGAAGCTGGCCTACGCCAGCGAAGTGGACTTCGTCCCCGTGGGCACCGCCCCCGAGGCGGGCTCCGTCACCGTGGTCACCCACGCCGCTCAGGCCTCTATGCCCATGGCGGAGCTGGTGGACCTGGAGAAGGAGAAGGCCCGCATGGAGAAGGAGCTGAAGAAGAACTCCGCGGAGCTCCAGAAGCTGGAGACCAAGCTCCAGAACCCCGGCTTTGTGAACAAGGCTCCCGAGCATGTGGTCAAGGCGGAGCAGGAGCGGGCCGTCCAGCTGCGGGCCCTGGTGGCCAAGCTGGAGGAGCAGCTCCAGGGGATGTAACAAAACGCGGGATTCCAGCGGACGCTCCGGTGTCCCTTCGGAATTTGAGATCAAGAAGCGGTGGGGCGCGCCCCACCACTTCAGTTTGCCGAAAAACCTGTGCAGAATCAAATTCGCCTGGGTCAGGGCGGGGAAGCTCGAGGGGGCATCGGCCCGCCTCGAATGGGATCAAATGTCCCGGAAGCCTTGCTGTGCAAGAATTCCGGCAAGCGAAGCGAGGACTTTTACAGACGACTCATCCGACGGAACCATAGCCGCGGAGGAATAGGGGCGTAATCCTGCAGATTTCTCGCTCAAAATATAGAAAATATGGGGAAAAAGCAGGTTTCGCCGAATGAAAATTCAGAGGTCTTGCCAAACTTGCCCAAGGCCCCTTGACAATGGGGGCCGGCGGGGATAAACTGCAAGACAAGCAAAGGCGCTGCGGTCAGCAATGACCGCGGCGCTTTTCCGCTTTTACCGCGCGGTACCGGTACTGAGAGCCTCAACACGCAAAGGCGCGTGTCCCGTTTTAGGCGGGATGCGCGCCTTCTACTTTTGTAGGGAGGGTGCATGAGCAATGGATATGTCAGTGTGGTTCCTGGTGGGTGCAATTTTGGTGTTCTTCATGCAGTGCGGCTTTGCAATGGTGGAGACTGGCTTCACCCGGGCAAAAAACGCGGGAAACATCATTATGAAGAACCTGATGGATTTTTGCATCGGCACGGTGGTGTTTGTCCTGCTGGGCTACGGCATTATGAACAGTGAAAACTATTTCTTCGGGCTGATCGGCATGCCGGAGTACCAGATGTTTACAAACTTCTATGACTTTGACTGGTCCAACTTCTTTTTCCAGCTGGTGTTCTGCGCCACGGCGGCGACCATCGTCTCCGGCGCAATGGCGGAGCGCACCAAGTTTCTGGCATACTGTGTCTATTCCGGCTTTATCAGCGCCATCGTCTACCCCATTGAGGCCGGCTGGGTGTGGAACAGCCAGGGCTGGCTGGTCCAACTGGGATATGTGGACTTTGCCGGATCTTCGGTCATTCATATGGTGGGCGGCCTGTCCGCTCTGCTGGGCGCCTGGATGCTGGGGCCCCGGCTGGGCAAGTACAGCAAGGAGAAGAACGGGAAGGTTCAGGTCAACGCCATTCCGGGCCACTCGCTGACCTTGGGCGCCCTGGGCTGCTTCATCCTCTGGTTCTGCTGGTACGGCTTCAACGGTGCGGCGGCGTCCGATGTGACGCAGATGGCCCAGATCCTGGGCACCACGACCATCGCGCCCGCGGTGGCCACCGTGTCCTGCATGGTATTTACCTGGATTCGGAGCGGAAAGCCGGACGTATCTATGTGCCTGAACGCCTCTCTGGCCGGGCTGGTGGGAATTACCGCCCCCTGTGCCTCGGTGGACGTGGTGGGGGCCGCCGCCATCGGCGCGGTGTCCGGCGTCCTTGTGGTTGTTGCGGTGGAATTCATTGATCAGAAGCTCCATGTGGACGATCCGGTGGGTGCCGTGGCGGTCCACTGTGCCAACGGGATCTGGGGCACCATCGCCGAGGGGCTGTTCAGCACCAGCGAGGGCCTGTTTTACGGCGGCGGCGTGACCCATCTGGCCATCCAGTGTCTGGGTGTGATCTCCATTGGAGGTTACACCCTGGTGGTGATGTTCCTGGTATATAAGTTCATCGACGCGACCGTGGGTCTGCGGGTCACAGCGGAGGAGGAGATTATGGGCCTCGACGTCACAGAGCATGGCCTGACCTCGGCCTATGCCGATTTCCTGCCGGTCGCGCCGGGCTATGGCAGCGGAAATGAGCACAGCGGCCCTGTGGACGTGACGGGACTCAAGCCGGTTCCTCTGGCGGGGACCGCGGCGGCTCCGGCCTCCGGCGCCCACAAGCTGACCCGGGTGTCCATCATCTGTAAGGAGGAGCGCTTTGCCATGCTGCGGGACACGATGGCGGCCATCGGGGTTACCGGCATGACTGTGTCCAGCGTGATGGGCTGCGGCACACAGCTGGGCAAAGTGGGCCAGTACCGCGGCGTCAAGATGAGCATGAACCTGCTGCCCTATGTGCAGGTGGATATTGTGGTCTCCAAAGTGAACCCGGCTCTGGTGGTGGCGGCCGCCCAGAAGTGCCTGCGCACCGGCAACTCGGGGGATGGGAAGATCTTCCTGACCAATGTGGACCATGTCATCAAGGTACGCACCGGCGAGCAGGACTATGATGCGCTCCAGGACGACAACTGAACCGGCTTGACCGGCTTCCGGCGGCCCCAGTCCTGTGGGCGGAGCCGGTGGAATCCGCAATCTGGCGCCGGCGGGCCAAAGAATGTAAAAAGACCATGTGGGAGTGGGGAGGACACACTCCCATATGGCCTTTCTTGTCTCCAGCGGGAGGAATGGACCGTTTGGCGGCCATAGGCTTCTGTCCCAAAAGCGAATGACAGGGTGGAGCCCGGGGACCTGTTGAAAGAGGCGGGAGCCCCCCTTTGGGCTTGTGAAACCGGCCAAAATGCGGTATGATAGAAGGGATTTCCCCGGAGAGACCGGCGGAGCGAAAGGAGTTTTCTTTCCATGTGGTTTGACGAAGCGGTCCTGTACCAAATTTATCCCCTGGGCCTGTGCGGCGCGCCCGAGTACAACGACGGGGTCACGGTGCCCCGCATCCGCCGCCTGCTGCCCTGGGCGGAGCATATTCGGAAGCTGGGGGCGGACACCGTCCTCTTGAATCCAGTCTTTGACAGCGACAAGCACGGCTATGACACCCGGGACTACAACCGGCTGGACCCCCGGCTGGGCACCAACGAGGACCTGGCCCAGGTGTGCCGGGCCTTCCACGACGCGGGG
>CASFKT010000068.1 GCA_949295195.1 uncultured bacterium
CGGAGCTGTGACAGAAGTGGATACGGACACAGCCATAAGGAACTTCTATTTTGCCAAACTCAGCAGATACGGCCAGTCCGTCTTTGTTTTGCAGAATATCCATTATCCCTATGCGGCCTTTGCACAGCGGGATGTTTCCGGCAGATTTGTTCTGACCCAGCAGCCGGAATGTCTCCAACTGCCGGAAAGCCCGGTGCGGTTTCTGAGCCTTGCCGAGCTGAACCAGAGCTGGCGTGGCCTGTGCGGTGAACTGGGCCCGGTAGAACTGGAACAGATCCGCTATTGGAGCCCACAGACGGTTGGTGAGATCATATTTAACACTTGGGACTGAAATTGAATCAAAACACTGCTGCCCTGGAAATTGCTCGGGGCGGCAGTGCTGTGAAGTAAAAATATTGAAACCGAACCTTGACAGAATTGAATCTCATTCTCAATGATATTTTTCCACAAAAAGAAAAGAAAAAGTGCTGTTTTCTTGTAAAAACAGCACTTTTTGGTCGGAGTGCCGGGATTCGAACCCGGGGCCTCTTGGACCCGAAGACCGATTTTAAACTTTTTTGCATGATTTCTAATTGTTTGTGGTATTTTTCGCTCGGTTTCTCTTCCTTTCCGCCACTCTTTAGAACTCTAATCTCCATGTGCTGCGCCGCCGTCTGTGGTACGTCCTGTGGTCAAAAACACTCCCTGCCCTTTGCCGGTGCCTTTCGCCGGCGGGGACGGGGAGCGTTTTTCGTGCCCCTGGCTGTCTGGATTGTACCTCTGAAAGCAGGATTCAGCAAGTCATTTCTGCACCGTCCATACCTCAGAAATTGGGGGGCTGTAAACAAAAAAGCCTCATAAACACCTAAAATGAAGGGTTCATACTGGAACGCAGAACGCAGTTCACGGAACATAGAACCCGGAACAGACCCGCAAACTTCCAACCTATCGGCTCTGTCTGTATTGGTTCGCCAAACCGCTGGAAGTGCACGATCTCCCGCTCCCGAAGGAAGCGGATGACATTGTTTACGTCCGGGTCGTCGGAAAGGCGCAGAATGTTGTCATAGGTGAGGCGGGCTTTCTGTTCTGCGGCCAAGTCCTCCGTCAGATCAGCGATGGGATCTCCGGTGGACTGGATAGAGCCGGCGGTCCAGGGGAAGCCGGAGGCCGCTGTCGGGTAAACTCCGGTGGTGTGATCCACGAAGTAGGGGGCGAAAGAAGGGCTGTTTCGCACGTCCTCGTCGCTGAGATTTCGGGTCAGTTGGTGGACAATGGCTGCCACCATCTCCATGTGGCCCAGTTCCTCAGTGCCGATATCAGGATCAAAATGGGGCCCGCTGTGCTTTGTTGGAAATGGCGGACTGGGGCGATTATCCCAGGACTGTGCTGAGTTCGGGGAGAGCAGTATCAAAACGTGCCCTTACACGCCGGAGGCGGTGGTAAGGACACGTTTTGATTAGAAGAAACTTATGGTGCAGGGACAGTTCGGATAAGCCGCCGAACCCTGCTGCGGGAATTCAAAATAGAAGAATCTCCTGCGGCGGTATAACTGTGCCAAAGCTGGGAAAAACGCCGAGGCGCGTCAGGCGGCGGGGATTACCAGAACCTGTCCAATTTGAATTCGGCTGGGGTCCGTGATTTGATCCCGGTTTGCCTCATAGATGGCTTCCCACAAGGTGCCGGAGCCCAATTCTCTCTGGGCAATATTCCAAAGACAGTCGCCGGACTGAACCGTATAGGTGCCGGAGGCGGCGGGGGTTTCCGGCTGAGGCTCAGTGGGAGTTTCAGGCTCAGAGGGAGTTTCAGGCTCCGATGGAGTTTCGGGAGCATTGCTGACCAGCGTAGTTCTGGGATTGTTTCCTTCATAGCGGTAAATGGGGAAATTCATTGTGGCAGTATCATAACTCACCAGTCCATACTGGACCAGAGTACCGTCGTAGCCGTTGGAGTCGTTGACGTCGGGTTCCATGGTCATGGCGATCACATTGCCGGAGACCTGATCCATGGGGATGACGTACGCTCCCTGGTCAAAGGTAACGGCGGCCTCCTCCCGCAAGTCGGCGGTAAAGCCTTTGCTGCTACCTTCGTAGGTGTACTCGCCCACATAGTAATACTGCTTCAGATTGGCGGTGGAGCCGGGAGCCAGTTCGTAGTATTCCGCCCCCTGGTTGTCCAGGATGTACAGGATATTCTCCGCGTTGGGGATGTCCTTGGGGATGACATAGGCGGTGGGGCGGATACGGCTGCGTACCACGGTATCGTTGATGGCGAGCGTGGCGGAGGAAGTCTTTGTATCACTGCCGTCTACGCTGTATTGATACCGGGTCAGGGGGGTGGCAGACTGGGTGGCGCCAGAGGCCACCTGGTGCAGAACCACAATATCGTCGGAATTGAAGGCCTCGCCGTCCGCAATCACCTGAAGGCGGGCGTCGGCCACAGCCTCGTTGATCGCGTCGTCGTTGGCGACCGCGTAGTCGATAATGGAGTGGGCAGACAGCTGCTGAGAGTACACCCGGCGCTCGAAATTGGTGGCGCCGGCGCCGATGCCCCGCGTCTCCACAAGAACGGAAAGAGAGTTATAAAGACCATAATAGGCCCGGCCAATGGGGTTATTGACGGTAATCCCGTAGTGATAGACCCGCAGCCCGGAATCTTCCGCGTTCCGGTGCAGTGTATCCACTGCGTCCAGACCCAGCTGAGTCACGCGTTCGTCGTCGTTCAGACTGGTGGCGGGAGTGACCTGGAGGTCGTCCGCGTTGCGCATATAGCCGTCTTCTGTGACGCCGTAGAATCCAAATTCATGGAAATCAATGGCAACCTCGGGCATAAAGTAGCGGTAGGCGGTATGGAGATAGGCCAGCTCCGGAGCCTTCAGTGCCATGTGGTCCCGGTTCATGTCAAAGCCCTGGTATGTGGCCCGGGTGAACAGGTAGGACCCGTCCGGATTGATGCGGGGGACGACTACTACGTTGATGTCGTCCAGCACGGCGTCGCCATAGCTTCCGCACAGATCGGAGACCATGACCAGCGCGGCTTCGCCGGCGGCGGGCTCGTTGGGATGGATCTGGGCCTGAATCCACACAGTGAGCTTGCCGTTGTCCGACACCAGCTCGCCGGCCTCCTCCAGAGAGGCTGCGGAGGAGAGGTCGGTGTCGGTAAAGACTGCTATGGGCATTTCATACTGGTAGGCGGGGGTTGTGCCCAGGTTATAGAGATACATGTCCGGCTCGGCGGCGTCCTTTGCCTCCAAATAGTCCAGCATCTCTTCCTGGGAGGTGAACTCGTGATCGGCGCGTTCTTCTGTAAAGAAGGGGGTATCATACTCCTGATAGTTGGCCAGAGTATCTGTGGTAAAGTGGTCCAGAATTTCATCCGGCCAGAGGGTCAGAACGGTGTCTGCGGCTCCCTGGGCGTAATTGTCGGGGACGTTGGCCAGGTCCGGAGAGGTGGGTTCATAGCCGGTATACGCCATTTTCCCCGTCTCCACCGTCAACTCCATACTTCCGGCGGCCAGATCCTCCTGTGTCACGTTGAAAATCTTGCACACGTTGTAGTAGCCGTCGCCCCGGACCCAATAGCAGTAGGTGCCGGGCTCGCTGAGGACGAAGCTGCCGTCAGAATTTTGGGATACCTGGGGCAGGGCGGTCACTGCATCCTCGCCGCTGGCGGTGGGATAGCCCTCGTGCACCGTGATGGTGACTTCCGCCGGGTTCACATCCTCTGGATATTGAAATTCCAGAGAGGCAGAGGACTCTGCGGCCAGGGAGGAAGTGACCAACAGACTGCTCAGCACGGCTCCCGACAGCAGCAGGCCGGTCCATTTACGGGTGCGGTTCACGTTCATGTCAACACTCCTTTCAACACAGGTTGGTTGCGTCTTGTACAACGGAACGACAGCCAAGATTCCTTTTCTTGAATGGCTTGCTCTACCCTCCTTTCAAAAAGCTGCGTCCGAGATGGTACCTTAAATATAACATAAAGACACAAAACCGGCAATTTCCACAAATTATATAAAATATGAGGAATATTTTTATACAATTTACACGCAAGCGAAATGTGGAATTTTCCCTTGTGCAGAAAAGAAAGAGCCGCGATGAAATGCAGCTGCGCTCGGGACTGCAAAAACAAGAAACAGCGCAGATTGGCAGAGCGGCCGTCGACCATTTTGCCGGATACAGCCCGCGGTCTGCCGAGGAAGGCGGAGGGCGGTCGGCGGGGAACTGTTTCGCCTCTGGAAAGAAAGCCTTGACAAAAAGGAAAGGGTGGATGTATAGTATAAATTGCAGAAGAAAAACAACAGTGAAGTTGTTTGAATCGTCCAAAACAGCTGGCCGGACGTGAGCAGAAATTGAATCGAAGCTGCTTCATGTTACTACACACAGGCTTCCCCCTGTGACCGCGTGCATGAAAACCAGTAAGGAGACGTAATCTCAAATGTGGATTGCGTGATTCTTACTGGTTTTTTGTTTCCGGGGTCTGAGAAATCCAGGGAGACAGGCGGAGAACGCCGGCCAGCTGCATACAGGGAGGAATGGAATATGATGTCAGAGATGGACCGTTTCCCGGAGGATCAGGTACAGAGCTATTATATCATCGGCGAGTCCAGAACCAATGCGGACAACGCCATTACTAAAATGTACGGCTCCTTCTATATGGCGTTTGAGGTGGACGAGGAGACGGAGCAGGTGCTGGATTTTGGCTGCACCCACACCTTGCAGCTGACGGAGGAGTACTTAAAGCGGCTGTTTATCGGGCGGAATTTTCCCAAGATCGACAGCTGGCTGGAGAAAAAGCTGGAGCAGTGCTACGGGGGCTCCTCCCGAAAGGCGGTCCTCGTGGCATACCAGAACGCCCTGAAGCGGTATCAAATGATGCGGAGGGGCGGGAAGAAAGAGCCGGTTTGACGATTTGATCAAAGGAGGAAGAGAGCCTTGGAAGAAAAGCCCTATGCGCTGATAGACCTACACTGCGACACCCTGACTGATTGCAAATACACCAGCGGTGGGGAGACCGATACCCTGGATGATCCCCAGCGGGTTCTGCGCCTGTCCAATATTCCACAGGGCGTTCACTGGGCTCAGTTCTATGCGGTGTTCATCCCGGACGAGTACCATGGAGCGGAGGCCGTCGCCTACTATGAGCGCAACCGGGACAGCTTTTTCAGGCAGACAGAGCGATTCTCCTCCCGGGTCCTGCGCTGCCGGACCTGCGATGACCTGGAGGAGGCCTTCCGCACCGGACGGATGGCGGCCTTTCTCAGCGTGGAGAACGGCTCTGCCCTGGCGGGAGATCTGGATCGGGTCCCCCTGCTGGCGGCGGACGGGGTGAAGGCGGTCACCCTCACCTGGAACGGGGAGAACGAGATCGGCTCCGGCCACCAGACCGGGCACGGCCTGTCTCCCTTTGGAAAGCAGGTGATCCCACAGCTGGAGAAGTACGGAATCCTGGTGGATGTGTCCCACCTGAACGACGCCGGATTTGCCGACCTGCTGGAGGTGGCGGAGCGCCCCTTCATGGCCACCCACTCCAACGCCCGGGCCGTGGCTGCCCACAAGCGAAACCTGACCGACGGCATGATCCGGGAGATGGTCCGCCGGAAATGCCTCATCGGGCTGAACTACTTCGTGGCCTTCCTGCGGGAGGACCGGAAGGTGGAGAGCCTGGACGACCTGTACCGCCATGTGGACCACTTCCTGTCCCTGGGGGCGGAGAAGTGCCTGGCTCTGGGCTCCGACTTTGACGGGGCGGAACTGCCGGAGTGCCTGAATTCCCCGGAGAAGGCGGCTGGGATCTACGGCTATCTGCTGGGACGCGGCCTGCCGGAGCCGGTGGTGTCCGGCATCCTGTACCAGAACGCCCTAGATTTTCTGCGCCGCCATGAGAGCGGACTTGCGTGAAGTGTAGAGAGGAGGATGTGTCAATGTATGACCTCATCATTCAGAATGGACTGATTGTGGACGGGACCCGAAGAAAGCCATACCGGGCCAGCCTCTGCATTCAGGATGGCCGGATTGCCCGCATTGCCCAGGAGTCCATTCCGGCCGGCCAGGCCAGACGGGTGCTGGACGCCTCCGGCCTTGCGGTGGCCCCCGGCTTTATCGACATCCACAGCCACTCGGATGCCTGCCCCCTGGTGGACTACCAGCCGGAGAGCAAACTCTATCAGGGGGTAACCACTGAGATTGTGGGCAACTGCGGCACCTCCATCCTGCCCAATACCCCGGAGCGCCTGGCTGCCAATCAGGAGTACTTTTTCAGTGAGCTGGAGCTGCCGGTGGGAGATCTGCAGCTCAACGGCCTGTACCACCTGGAGGACTACCAAAAGGCGGTGGAGACCCACGGCTGCTCCGCCAACTACGGCCTGCTGGTGGGGCACGGCACTCTGCGGGCGGCGGTGATGGGGTTTGACGACCGGGATCCCGCCCCGGAGGAACTGGAGGCCATGAAGGACCTCCTGGCCCGGGAACTGGAGGCGGGGGCCTTTGGAATGTCCCTGGGGCTCATCTATCCCCCCAGCGCCTACGGCAGGGAAGAGGAACTTACGGCCCTGGCCCGGGTGCTCCGGGAACATGACGCCCTGCTCACCGTACATATGAGAAATGAAGGCCCCCGCATCTTCCAGGCGGTGGACGAGATGCTGGGCATCGCCCTGCGCTCGGGGGTCCATTTGCAGATCTCCCATCTGAAGCTTATGGGCAAGCCCCAGTGGGGGCGGGCGGAGGAACTGCTGGAGCGCATCGAGGCGGCCCGACGGGAGGGGGCGGTCGTCACCTGCGACCAATACCCCTACACGGCGACCTCCACTTCCCTGAGCGCTCTGCTCCCCCATTGGGCCCATGGCGGCGGAGTGCCCGCCATGCTCCAGCGGGTCAAGGCCCCCACCCAGGCCCTGAAGGACGAGACCGGTGAGGAGATGGAGAACCGAGGCGGTCCGGACCGGATTCTGGTCTCCAGCACCCACGGCCACCACCCGGAGTGGGAGGGAAAGACGGTGGCCCAACTGGCCCAGATCTTGGGACTCTCCCCAGTGGACACAGTGCTGGAAGTCCTGGCCCGGTGCGAGGGCGGAGTGGCCTGCATCTACTTCTGCATTGACGAGGGCGATATGCTCCGCATCATGCGGGACATGCGCATCGCGGTGGGCAGCGACGGCTATGGCTTCTCCTTTGACCGGACCATTACTCGAACCAATCCCCACCCCCGCAGCTTCGGCACCTTCCCCCGGTTCCTGCGCCTGGTGCGGGAGCATCAGCTGATGCCTCTGGAGGATGCGGTGTATAAGCTCACCGGACTGCCGGCCCAGATCCTGGGCCTGACTGACCGGGGCGTGCTGCAGGAGGGGGCGGCTGCCGATGTCACAGTATTCGACCCGGACCGCGTGGCGGACCGGTCCGAATATACCGATTCTGTAAAAAAGCCCGCCGGGATTCCCTATGTCCTGGTGGGCGGCCAGCCGGCCGTATGGGACGGAGCGGCCTCTGGCTCCAGAACGGGAGGTGTGCTCATCAAAACATGAGAGAGGGAGAGAACTACCCTGGATACAGAACTTGAAGCATGAAGGGAGAAATGCAACTATGGAACTTGGAAGCTGGTCTTTGATCACTGCCCCATCTCTGTTGGCTCTGATTCCCCTGATCGTGATGATCGTGCTGATCTTTATCGGCAAAAGCAATGTGTCCGGCATCATGGTGGGCGTCCTGGTGGGCGCGCTCCTGATGGGACAGGACCTGGGGGATATGGCGGCCGCGTTCAGCACCGCTCTGGGCTCATCCACCGCCTTGATCGGCCTGATCATTATGATGGGCGCCGGCCTGGGCGTCCTGATGAATGAGGCCGGTGTGACCCACACCCTGGTCTACTGGATCGTCAAGCGCATTGGCGTGAACACCCAGACCAAGGGCAAGATCGCTCTGGTGATCGTGTCCATCATTGTCTGCCATCATGGCCTCTCTGGGGGTGACTCCCACTGTGGTGGCCACCCTGTTTAAGGTGGCGGGGGAGATCGGCCTGATCCTGGGCCCCCTCACCGGCGTCACCCTGATTACTGAGGAGGTCACCGGACTGTCCTATGGACAGCTGATGATTCAGGCGGCCATCCCCTTTGCCATCGTCTGGCTGGCCGGCGCCTGGGTGGGCGCCAACCGGGCCCAGAAGCGCACCCAGGGCAAGGAGAGCTACACCCTGGGGGATGACGTGAAGCATCTGGACCAGGTGGTCATCACCAAGCAGCAGAAGGTGACCACCATCGCCTTCCTGCTGTGCTTCGTGCTCCTGGTGGGCTACGGAATTGCCACCGGACAGGGCACCAGCTACGCCCTCATCGTGATGATCGTGCTGGCCGCCGTGGTAGCCATCTTCGGCCGCATCGAGATCGACCGGTCGGTGGACTGCATTACAAAAGGCGTGGCCTCTCAGGCCAATATGTTCCTGATCTTTGTGAGCATCGAGGTGCTGCTGAATCTGGTAACTCTGGGCGGCGGCTTTGATGCCCTGTCCAACCTGCTGGGCGGACTTGCCAGCAACAGCGCCACCGCCGTTATGCTGGTGGCCTCTGTGGTGGGCGGCTTCGGCATCGAGGCGGCCGCTGTGGCGGAGATCAAGATCATTTCCGATATGTTCGGCGGTCTGGCGGTCTCGGCCGGCCTGCCCATGGGCTGCTTCGCCGTCTCTATTCTGGCGGCGACCCGGCTCACCGGCTCCATCTATCCCACCTCCAACTTCGCCGGACAGCTGGGCATCGCCCAGTGCACCAACACCAAGGAGGCCCTCCAGGCCGCCTGGATCAGCGTGGCCTTTGCCTGGGTGTTTGTCATCGCGTATGCCATTGTGGGTCCCATGATCCTGGGCTGATGCGGAAAAATACAATCTCCGTCCCAC
>CASFKT010000069.1 GCA_949295195.1 uncultured bacterium
GAGGAATATCAGAAAAAACGGGAGGAGATCCTGCGGGGTCTGTGACCGAAGGAAAGGAGACACCCATGAAATTAGCCAACGCCCTGTCCCAGCGCGCGGAGCTCCAGACCCGCATTCACCAGCTGGAGACCCGCCTGTACAACAACGCCCAGGTCCAGGAGGGGGAGTCCCCCGCCGAGGACCCCCAGGACCTGCTCCAGGAGCTGGAGGAGGACTACGCCCGGCTGGAGGCGCTGATCGCCTGCATCAACCGCACCAACTGCTGCACGCTGGTGGATGGGGTCCCCCTGTCCGACCTGCTGGCCCGGCGGGACTGCCGGAAGGGCAAGCTGGGCATCCTGCGGAACTTCCTGGACAACGCCAGCGAGCTGGTGTCCCGCCGCACGGTGGGCGAGATCAGTCCCGCCGCACGGTGGGCGAGATCAGGATCCGCAGCACTGTGGATGTGCGCTCCATGCAGAGAGAGGTGGACCGGATGTCCAAAGAGCTGCGGGAGCTGGATGAGAAAATTCAGGAGGCAAACTGGACCACCGAGATTTTGGAGGGGTGACCGCAGGGGGATTTCGCCGCCTGCGGGCGGCGAGTGACTTTGCCCGCGGCGGCAAAGTCACCAAAACGCCGCCGGGGACGGCTCCAGAGGAGCACCGTTCCGGTGCTCAAAGTCACCAAAACGCCGCCGGGGACGGCTCCAGAGGAGCACCGTTCCGGTGCTCCTAGTCGCCTTTCCCCGGACCCCTGTTTACGGGGGTTACCCTTTAAAGCGGGCACAACCCTTCCGGCGCGCAAGACCAGGGTGCTTGGGTGCCATTCCATCCGGCCCCACTGGGGGCCTAAGCAGACGGAAAATTACAGCGATTGCAGTCACACTTCTGCGCCTGAGTTTGCCGAACCAACGTCCTGAGGCCGTTTTCCGCCGTAGGGGCGCACAGTGTGCGCCCGCGGGCCGGTCTCGGACCGGCCCCTGCGAGGAGAACAGGACCGTCCCTGCATCCGCGTAGGGGCGGGTGTCCTCACCCGCCCGCATAAGTAGCCACCCTTCTGTAGGGGCGGCTATCAGCCGCCCGCCAAGCCTTCCCCTTTAGGGGAAGGTGGCTGGCCGAAGGCCAGACGGATGAGGGGAGCGCTCCCGGTTATAAGGGTGGTCCGTTTCAACCGTAGGGGCGGCCCCATGTGGCCGCCGCTCTTTGAGGGATAGTTCTCTGTAGGGCGGGGGCTCGCCCCCGCCGCCCCGGAGGCTTTCGATAGAGCGCGGCCTCCCAGACGCGCGTCCAAGTCATTCCGGAGGTCGTCGCGGGAGAGAAACGCGGAGCCGTCCAATTCTGCGATTGAAAATTACATATCGAATTTATGGCAGCACAAAAAGCGGGCGTCACGCTCCCAGTGCCGGAGCAAATCGGCACATAGTACTGGCAGCGCGCGGGACCATGCGTTGGGTTCGACGCCCAAGTTATGTTTATGTCCGGTATCGTTACATGGGTACTGTTACATATGACGTTTATCACCGGGCGCCGGTTTTGTGCGGGTGGGTTTGGGGTTAAAATGCCTTCCCCCCTCAGGGGGGAAGGTGGCACGGCAAAGCCGTGACGGATGAGGGGGAGGACGTAACATGCGCCCAGAAATCAAATCCTTTTCCCAAAAACTTCGAAAAGAGGCTACGCCGGAAGAGCGGCACCTTTGGTATGATTTTTTGAAACAGTATTCGATTCCATTTCGCAGACAGGTTCCTTTTGGGCCATATATTCTAGATTTCTACTGTGCAAAAGCTAAATTGGGGATTGAATTGGATGGAGCACAGCACCATGAGGAAGAGGCCCTAAACTATGACCAAAATCGATCCCGCTTTTTATTCGAAAATTATCAAATCACATTGCTACGTTTTACGAATTTGGAAGTGAAGCAAAATTTTGAAGGGGTTTGCCTTACAATTCATCAAGAGGTGGAACGAAGGTACCCCTCATCCGCCCCCTCCGGGGGCACCTTCCCCCCAGAGGGGGGAAGGCTACACGGGCAGGAGACAAGCATGAAAACAGTAACCATCTACACCGACGGGGCCTGTTCGGGCAACCCCGGCCCTGGGGGCTGGGGGGCGATTTTGATGTACGGCCCCCACAAAAAGGAGCTCTCCGGGGGAGAGGCCCAGACCACCAACAACCGCATGGAGCTCACCGGGGTGATTACCGCCCTGGAGGCCCTGAAGGAGCCCTGCACGGTGGAGCTGTACTCAGACAGCAAATACGTCATCGACGCCCTGGAGAAGGGCTGGGCCAGGGGCTGGAGGGCCCGGGGCTGGGTGAAGGGGGACAAGAAGCCCGCCCTCAACCCGGACCTGTGGGCCCGCCTTCTGGAGCTGTGCGAGTACCACACGGTCAATCTCCACTGGGTCAAGGGCCACGCCAGCAATCCCTATAACAACCGCTGTGACGAGCTGGCGGTGGCGGAAAGCCGGAAGTTTAAGTAGAAGAAGTGGCCCTTGACCCACAGAAGGGACCCCATTTGCAGCCCAGCGCAGCGGGTGAAAATGGGAAAGGAGGAGCAGCGGAGAGAGCGAGCCCTGCCGGACACGGCGGGGCGAGGGATACGGAGCTTGCGACGACGCGGGCCACGCCAGCAATCCTTATAACAACCGCTGTGACGAGCTGGCGGTGGCGGAGAGCCGGAAATTCAAATAAAACAACAAGACAGCCGCCAGCAACGCTGGCGGCTGTCTTAGCTTTATATCCCGATTATTTAATCTCGTAGTCCCGGCCGAACTGGAGCTCCCCGAAGTCGATGCGGGTGGTGTCGCTCAGGTCCTCCTCGTCGTCTTTGGGAGGATTCTCACTCTCGTCCTCCTGGGCGGACTCCGCCTGGCGTGCCTTCTCGTTCTCGGCGGCCGCCTCGGCCATAGCCTGGGCCACCAGACGCTGGACGCTGTCGTCGATGTCGGAGACGGTCTCCTCCACCTTCTCCTCCTGGCTCTCAGCGGGGGAGGGGGCGGGGGGCGTCAGCTGGCTCAGCTGGTCCAGGTACTCCACCGCCTTGGCGTGGAGCGCGCGCACCTGGGCCACATAGGAGGCGGTCTCCTTCTGGGCGGACTCCAGGCGGAAGCGCTCGGCCTCCTCCTCCTGGCGGATGGCCTCCACCTTCCGGCCGGCCTCCGCCTCCGCCTCCTCAAGGATCTGGGCGCGCTTCTGCTCGGCCTCCTTCACCAGGTCGTCCGCCATCCGCTGGGCGGCCATCAGGGCCTTCCGCATGGCCTCCTCGGTGGAGCGGTACTCCTCCACCTTCTCCACCAGCACCTTCATCTTGCTCTTCAAGACGGCGTTTTCGCTGTAGAGGGTGCTGTAATCCTCGGTGAGCACGTCCAGGAATTCGTCCACCTGGGCCATATTATACCCGCCGAATGACGCCTTGGGGAAGGCGCGCTCGGATACTTCCTGGGGAGTGAGCATGGTTCATTACCTCCTAAAAAAGCGCCCGGAGGCGCTGTGGGTTCTGATTTATGCAGGGGAGTTTCGCCGCCTGCGGGCGGCGAGCTTCTTTCTGGATGCCCAGAAAGAAGCCAAAGAGGCACCAAGGGGTGGGCTCAGGATGGGCACTTCGTGCCCATATTCGCCCACCCCCTGGACCCCCGTTACGGGGGGTTATCCCTTGGATTAGGCAGAATATTTTCGGCGCGCAAAATTTGAGTAACCTCGGCGATTTCTCCCGGGCCACTAGGCCCTGACCTTTGCAAAAATTAGAGTTGCTGCGGTTCCACACCCGCGCCTGGCTTTGCCGAGCCAACGCTCCCGGTTTGTTTTCCGCTGTAGGGGCGGCCTTTGGCCGCCCGAAAGCCTTCCCCCTGTCAGGGGGAAGGTGGCTGGCCGTTAGGCCAGACGGATGAGGGTGACTTCTTGACATGAACAACATCGGCGGGAGCCCCTTGGGGCTCCCCTACGCAGTTTTGGGAATGTTCCGGTTATTTAGTAGGGGAGGGGCTGAAGGTGAATTGCCCCGCAGGGGCAAGAGAAGCCTTCCTGGGGTGTGCCCCTCCCGCCGTATCCCGGGAATTTCCCCATACTTGGCTGGCCGGTCTGGGACCGGCCCCTACGAGGTGAACGGGACCGTCCCTGTATCCGCGTAGGGGCGGGTGTCCTCACCCGCCCGCAGCCTTCCCCTTTAGGGGAAGGTGCCGAGCGCAGCGAGGCGGATGAGGTTCGTAGGGGCGGCACACCTGGGCCGCCCCAGGCTTTTTATAAGGCAGACAGGGGCGCGGTTTTCCACAGTTCATCTCTGGATTGTGGAAAGTGAGCGGGGAACTTAGAAATACAGCCCGTTGTTCTCCAGCTCGTCGATCAAGTCCCCCAGGATGTCCACGTTGTAGGGGGTGATGATGTAAGTGGAGATGGCCACCTTTTTGATCTTGCCCTCGTTGGCGTAGGCCACGCCGGACAGGAAGTCCAGTAGGCGGCGGGCGATCTCCTTGTTGGTGGACTCCAGGTTGAGCACCACGGTGCGCTTTTCCCGCAGGTGGTCGGCGATCTCGCTGGCGTTCTCAAAGCGCTCCGGCTTCACCAGCACCACCTGGAGCTGGGTGGCCGCCCGGATGTTGACTACTTTATTACTGCGGCGGGCCTCCAGCTCGTCCACGGCGGGGCTGCTGTAGGAGGGCTCGCTCCGGACGCTCCGCTCCCGCTCCCGGCGCTCCACCGGACGGGGAGAGGGCTCGTAGTCGTCCTCGAACTCCTCGTCGTCTTCGTCCTCGTAGGGGTGGGCCAGCCGCTTAAACTCGTCCAAAAAACCCATGGTAAAACCCTCTTTCTTCTGGATATAAATCAATCTCGGTCCGCCGGCCTCATCCCTTGTGCATGGGGGGGCGGGGGCCGAACAGGGCAGTGCCTACCCGGACCAGGGTGGCGCCCTCGGCGATGGCGTCCGGATAGTCGCCGCTCATGCCCATGGACAGGCAATCCATATTACATTGATTATCCCCCATATTTGCCTTTATGTCAACAAAAAGCTGTCGCATAGCGGCAAAAAACGGGCGGTTGGCCCCAGGTTCCGGGGAGATGGGTGGAATTGCCATCAGGCCCCGCAGGCGGACGTGCTCCAGCTCCCGGGTCAGCTGGGCCAGCCCACGGGCCTCCTCCGGGGTGCAGCCCCCCTTGCTCTCCTCTCCGGCGATGTTGACCTCCAGCAGAATATCCTGAACCAGGTCCTGTTTGGCGGCCTGGGCGTCGATGGCCCGGAGCAGCCGCTCTGAATCCACCGAGTGGATGAGGTCCACCTTGCCCACCACCTGCTTCACCTTGTTGGTCTGCAAATGGCCGATGAAGTGGACCTGGGCCCCCCGGTAGGCGTCCGCCGCCAGGTGGGCGGTGAGCTCCTGCACCCGGTTCTCGCCGCACACGGTGATTCCGGCGGCGATGGCCTCCCGGATGGTGTCGTCGGTCTGCACCTTGGTGGCGGCGCACAGGGTGATCTCCCCCGGGGCCCGGCCGGCGGCCTGAGCCGCGGCGGCAATGTTGGCCTTTACCTGATTGACGTGCTCTTGAATGGACATAACAGGTTCCCTCTTTCTCCAATGGTCCACTTTTTAGTTTATCAAAATTTCCGAAAATTGCAACTGGAAACGCGGGATTTTCAAGGGTCTGGAAAAATTTTCTCGGGTGTAGGGGAGAACCCGAGGGGGCGGCAGCCCGCCTCGAATGGGATCGAATGCCCATAACGCACAGCGCCGTGGGGAATGCCCACGGCGCTGTGCGTTGTGTATATCGGATCTTGGCCTGATGGGAAGTTCAGGCGGATGGGGAGTATTCATAGCGGAAGTTTACATTCAGAAGGTCGCTCTGTTCCGGATAGACCCGGAGGGTGAGGGCCCCGTCGGCCCCGGGGAGGAATTGGAAGGCCACCCGGGTCTCCTCCGCCGGTCCGCCGTCCTGGCTCCGGCACAGGAGCTGGAGGGTCTCAGCCTCCCCCGCGGGGAGTCCGGCCAGGGGGACCGTCACGCCCTCCCCCGTCATCTCCGGGGCCAGAAGTCCGTCCTCCTGGGGAAGGACGGAGACGATGCTCCAGTCCGCCTTGGGGGTGATGGTCAGCTCCTGGGCGTCAGAGGCGTAGCTCTGCTCCACCGGCAGGTCCAGCTGTCCGGACAGGGAGGCAAGGACGATGGGCAGGACCATAATCGCCAGAAATGCCGCCAAAATCAAAAGGATGAAGCGGCCGGGGATAATTTCGCGTTTCATACTGGATCCCTCCTGTTTTGATTGCTCAGGCAGAGAACTTCCATAGGAACGCCGCGCCGCGTCTCTGAGGGGTGCTCAGATGATCTTCCATCGATGGAGCCGGGGGAGTTTTCCTCCTGCTGTGCCTTCAGTATAGCAGGGGAAAATACATTTGTAAAACTGTTAAATCTGGTATATAATACAGCTAAAATTTGTACCCTTGGAGGACAGGACCATGAACTTCTCCAGCATGGACTACTTTATCACCGTGGCCCGGGAGCGGAGCTTCTCCCGGGCGGCGGGGCGGCTGCACATCACCCAGCAGACCCTCAGCGCCCACATTGCCAAACTGGAGGGGGAGCTGGGGGCCAAGCTGCTGGTGCGCAGCATTCCCCTGGAGCTGACCTACGCCGGGGAGGTGTTTCTGGGGTACGCCGTGGACCTGCAGCGGAAGCTGGGGTCCATGGAGCGGGAGTTTCAGGACCTGACCGACAACCAGCGGGGGCTGCTGCGCATCGGCGTGGCCACCATCCGGGGGCGGATCGTCATGCCATCCATCCTCACCCGCTTCCGCGCCCGGTACCCGAAAATTGCCATCCGGCTGGTGGAGGACGAGAACGGCAAGCTGCTGGAGTACCTGGAGAACCGGGAGATCGACCTGGCGGTGGCCCTCTTTCCCCAGGTGGTCCCCGGCGTGGAGCTGGTGGACTTCTACCAGGAGGAGGTGGTCCTCCTGGTGCCCCGGGCCATTCTGGACCAGGTGGCGGAGGAGAAGGGGCCCTCCGCCCTGAAGCGGCTGGAGCAGGGGGACCTGTCCCCCCTCCAGGGGGCGCCCTTCCTGCTGGAGGCCGAGGAGGATGACGTGGGGAAGATCGGGTACAGCTTTCTGTCCCAGGCGGGCATTGTCTCCACCCCCGCCGTGGAGGCCTACAGCCTGGAGACCCTGCTCATCCTCTGCGCCCGGGGGCTGGGGGCCTGCTTCTTCCCGGAAAACTGGATTCAGGCGGTGCTCTCCCCGGAGCAGCGGGCGGGGCTGAGGCTCTTCCGGCTGGGGGAGGACGCCCGCTACACCGTCCAGTTTGGCTACTCCAAGCAGGGGTACCCCGGGCGGGTGATCACCGACTTCATCCAGCTGGCCCGGGAGACGGGCGGGAGCTTCTGAGGCCGGGACAGTTTCCACATTTGAAACCGGCTTTGTGGAAAAGAACGCCCCGCCCCGCCGGGGGGCGGGAGAGGGGCAGAGGGACGCAGTGAAAAGAGGGAGGGAGAAAGCAGATGAATTTTTCCAGCATGGACTACTTTGTCATGGTGGCCCGGGAGCGGAGCTTTTCCCGGGCGGCGGAGCGGCTGCACATCACCCAGCAGACCCTCAGCGCCCACATCGCCAAGCTGGAGGGGGAGCTGGGGACCAAGCTTCTGGTGCGGAACATCCCCCTGGAGCTGACCTATGCCGGGGAGGTGTTCCTGGAGTATGCCCTGGACCTGCAGCGGCGGGTGAACTCCCTGGAGCGGGAGTTTCAGGACATCTCGGAAAATCAGCGGGGCCTGCTGCGCATCGGGATCACCTATACCCGGGGGGACATCGTCATGCCGCCCCTGCTGATGCGCTTTCAGAGCCGGTATCCCAACATCGCCGTCCGGCTGGTGGGGGACATCAACGCCAACTTCTTCGGCCTGCTGGAAAACGGGGAGATCGACCTGGCCATTGCCCCCTTTCCCGCCGCCGCGCCCGGCATCGAGCTGGTGGATTTTTACCAGGAGGAGATCGTGCTGCTGGTCCCCAAGGACATCCTGGCCCGGCTGGGGGCGGAGCCGGGCTCCGGCGCCTTTGCCCGGATTGAGAATGGGGACCTGTCCCCCCTCCAGGACTGCCCCTTCCTGCTGGCCTCCACCAAGGAGATCAACGGGGAGATCGGCTACAGCCTGCTGCGCAAGTCCGGGGTGGTCCCGGTGCCCAAGGTGGAGTCCTACAACAGCACGGTAAAGACCCAACTGATCCTGGCCGCCCTGGGGGCGGGGGCCTGCTTCTGCCCCCAGAACATGGTGCACGCCACCCTGACGCCCCAGCAACGGGACCGTCTCCAGGTGTTCCGGCTGGGGGAGGAGGGCCGGTGCATGATCCAGATCGGCTATTTGAAGCAGGCCTACCCCTGGAGCGTCATCACCAACTTCATCCGCCTGGCCCAGGAGATGAGCGGGGAATTTGAGGCAAAAAAATAGACGGCCGAAAGGCCGTCTATTTTTATCCCAGGACCAGCATTAAAATGGGGATGCTCACAAAGCTGCACAGGGTGGACAGCACCGCGCCGGTGGCGGCGTACTGGTCGTCCGC
>CASFKT010000070.1 GCA_949295195.1 uncultured bacterium
GTGCGCAGAATCTGCCCCGAAGCCAAGATCCTCATCGCAGCGCCCACCTATGCGTCCTATTTTTCCATCCCCGTGCAGAATATGGGGGAAAAGGCGCTGTACAATTATGCCAGCGTGGCCTGCGACGTGGCCGAAGGCCAGGAGACGCTGTGTCTGGACGCCTATGACCATCTGGGCATCGACGCCTACAATGCGGACGAGTATCTGGAAGACGGCGTGCACTTAAACGAGAAGGGCCGCGATCTGTACGCAAGGGCGGTGGCGTCCTGTTTGGTATACGGCCAGGAAGGCCAGATCTCCGGCAACGCATACGATTTCGATCAGCAAGATTAGAGAACGATCAGGAGGATAAGGGAAAATGGGTTTTCAGAATCTGGTTTTTAATCCGGACAGCGTGTTTTTGGTAACGGGGGGCGCGGGCTTTATCGGCTCCAACCTGTGCGAAGCCATCCTGAATTTAGGATACCGGGTCCGCTGCCTGGACGACCTTTCCACAGGGAAAAAAGAGCATGTGGAACTGTTTGCGGACAATCCCAACTATACGTTTATCAAGGGGGATATCCGGGATTTCGATACGTGCAAAGAAGCCTGCGAAGGCGTAGACTACGTCCTTCACCAGGCGGCCTGGGGCAGCGTGCCCACCCCCATGGCCGCGGTTTTGTAGATAAAGGCCAAAAATGTCCGTTCGTCGTTCACAGCGCTCCCCTCCTCTCCGGGCTAGATTGCGTCGAAATGGACATATCATACGAGAAAGTTCCGGAATCCAAGGAAGATATAGGCGGAGCAGCCAATCCTCTCTCCCTTGCATCGGACGGCTGTGCGGGAGTATAATAAGTTTGTGAACGACGGCGCTCATGGAGAGCGCCGCCTTGTCTTTTTCAGGAAGGAAGTGCGCGGGGATGGAACCCATACTGAGCGGCCTGCACGAGGAGTGCGGGGTATTCGGCGTCTACGATCCTAAGGGCGGGTGCGCCCAAACCACCTATTACGGGCTGTACGCCCTCCAGCACCGTGGGCAGGAGGCCTGCGGCATCGCGGCCATCAACGGCCGGGAGCAGTCCTTTTACAAGGACGTGGGCCTGGTGAGCGAGGTCTTTGACAAGGAGACCCTGGACAGGCTCAACGGCACCATGGCGGTGGGCCATGTGCGCTACGCCACCACCGGGGCGGGGGAACGGGAGAACGCCCAGCCCCTGACCATCAAGTACGTGAAGGGCACCCTGGCGGTGGTCCACAACGGCAATCTGGTGGGGGTGGACCAGCTGCGCCGGGACTTTGAGTACAAAGGGGCCATCTTCCACACCACCAGCGACTCCGAACTCATCGCCTACGCCATCGCCCAGGCCCGGCTCCACTGCCGCAGCGTGGAGGACGCGGTGTGCTACGCCGCCCGGAATTTGAAGGGGGCCTTCTCCCTGCTGGTCATGTCCCCCCGGAAGCTCATCGCCTGCCGGGACCCCTGGGGCTTCCGCCCCCTGTGCATGGGCCGGAAGGGGGACGCCATCCTGTTCGCCTCCGAGTCCTGCGCCATCGCCAGCGTGGGGGGCGAGCTGGAGCGGGAACTGGAGCCCGGGGAGATCGTGGTGGTGGAGGACGGCCAGGTGCGCTCCATCCGGGACAACTGCCGGGGACTGTCCCACATGTGCATCTTTGAGTATATCTACTTCGCCCGCCCCGACTCGGTGATCGCCGGGCAGTCGGTCCACCAGGCCCGGGTAAACGCGGGAAAGCTTCTGGCCCAGGAGCACCCGGTGGAGGCCGACCTGGTCATCGGGGTGCCCGACTCCGGCCTGGACGCCGCCCAGGGCTACGCCCAGGAGAGCGGCATCCCCTACGGGGTGGGATTTGTGAAAAACCGCTATGTGGGCCGCACCTTTATCACCCCCGACCAGGCCAGCCGGGAGCAGGCGGTGCGCATCAAGCTCGCCGCCCTGGGCAGCGAGGTGGAGGGCAAGCGGGTGGTCATGGTGGACGACTCCATCGTTCGGGGGACCACCAGCCGCCAGATCATCACCCTTCTGCGGGAGGCGGGGGCCAAGGAGGTCCACATGCGCATCTCCGCGCCCCCCTTCGTCTCCCCCTGCTACTTCGGCACCGACATCCCCAACAAGGACCGGCTCATCGCATGCAGCCACACGGTGGAGGAGATCCGGGAACTCACCGGGGCGGACAGCCTGGGCTACCTCTCCCTGGAGCACCTCCATCAGCTGGCTCCCGACGCCCGGTGCGGCTTCTGCGACGGGTGCTTCACCGAGCGCTACCCCATTCCCGTCTGACGGACCGGCATGGAAAAATTCTGTCGCTTTCCTGCTGCGCTCGCTGAACGCCTTGCCGTGCAGGGTATTCAGGGCATCCGATCCCACTTGAGGCGGGCTCTCCCCGCCAAAACTCGGACTGGCTCTTCTTATCAGAGTTTTTTGACAAGCTAAAAAACCGCCTGCATCTCGCAATGCAGGCGGTTTTTTACAAAAGGAGACTCCGCCCCTCGTGGAACGGAGTATCACACAGTGAGCCAATTTGTATGTAATCTTTGTAATCTTGTCCGACGGCTCACTCGCCGGCCAGCGCCTCCTGAAGGGCCTTGATGCACTTGGGGCAGATGTTTTTCCCGTGGTAGACGATCACGTCCTTGGCGTCGTCACAGAAGATACAGGCGGGCTGATACTTCTTCAACACGATGGCAGGACCATCCATGTAAATTTCCAGGGAATCCTTCTCCGCAATGTCCAGGGTACGGCGCAGCTCAATCGGGAGTACGATACGGCCTAATTCGTCCACTTTTCGCACAATACCGGTAGATTTCAAGTTAAACCATCCTTTCCTTGTCGCCAGTCGTCAATGAGAGAACCATCGAGACGGCACGGAATCTGTAAAAGAATACCGAAAACGGCAAATCTAATTATACTACAAAGATTGATTCTGTCAACCACATATGTGAAAATATTGCAAAAACCGACAAATTCTTTCTTTTGCCCTCCTTAAAACAAAAAATACCAACAAATTTTGTCGAACAAAATTGGGTATTATTCCCGAAATCACCTCCGTATAAATGGGACGAGAGGGGGCTGGCTGAATGACGATGGCGTGGATCTGGACGGGAATGGCAGTCCTGTCCATTCTGTGCGGCCTGGCCACGGGCCGGGGGGAGCTGGTGGCCGCCGCCGCGGTGGAGGGGGCTCAGGCGGCGGTGGAGCTGTGCGTGTCCATCGCGGGCATGCTGTGCCTGTGGACCGGGGTCATGGAGATCATGCGCCGCTCCGGCCTGGCGGAGGGGCTGTCCCGGCTGCTGCGGCCGGTGCTGTCCGTCCTGTTTCCCCAGGTGTCCGGGGACCGCGGGGTGATGGACAGCATCTCCGCCAACGTGTCCGCCAACCTGCTGGGGCTGGGCAACGCGGCTACCCCCCTGGGCATCGAGGCGGTGCGGCGGATGGAGCGAAAGAGCCCCGGGACGGCGTCGGACGCCATGTGCATGCTGGTGGTGTGCAACACCGCCTCCATCCAGCTGATCCCCACCACCGTGGCCTCAGTGCGGGCGGCGGCGGGGAGTTCGTCCCCCTTCGACATCCTCCCCGCCGTGTGGCTGGCCTCCGCCCTGTCGGTGGGGGTGGGGATTACCGCCTGCAAGCTCTTCGCCCGGATCTGGAGGGATTGAACTTGGGACTGCTCTTTGCCATGATCACCCCCCTGATCATCGCCGGCGTGGCCCTGTACGGCGTGGGGCGGGGCGTGGACGTGTACGACGCGCTGATCCACGGGGGCGCGGAGGGGCTGGAGGTCCTCCTGCGCATCGTCCCCTCCCTCATCGCTCTGATGACGGCGGTGTACATGCTCCGGGCCTCCGGCGCCCTGGAGCTGGCCGCCCAGGTCCTGGCCCCCCTGCTGGACCGGGCGGGCGTCCCCGCCCAGCTCCTGCCCCTGATGCTGGTGCGGCCCATCAGCGGCTCCGCCGCCCTGGGGGTGGGGGCGGAGCTCATCCAGTCCTGCGGCCCGGACTCCTATCTGGGCCGGGTGGCGGCGGTGATGCTGGGCTCCACCGAGACTACCTTCTACACCATCGCCGTCTACTTCGGGTCGGTGGGCGTCTCCCGCACCCGGCACGCCATCCCGGCCGCCCTGTGCGCCGACCTCACCGGTTTTCTGGCCGCCGCCTGGGCGGTGCGGCTGTGCTTCGGCACGGTCTGAGAAATTCTCCCTCCAACCATGGGAGAAACTGGGGCCAGAGTTGTACGTTTCCGTGCAAATAGGGCTGCGTTACAGTAACAGTTACAGTTACAGTCACAGTTACTGTTACTGTAATAGTCAGAGTAAATGTTATTGTCACTGTTATAGTTACAGTGCCGCCTCCGGTGCGGCGCCCGCGGGGACGCGGGGAGAGAGAAGAAGTGTTTTTTGAGGGGCGCGGAAGGACAGCGACCTCAGAACAAGTTGGAGCTGGAATAACACACAGGGCGGGAGCATCCGAAACGATGCTCCCGCCCTTCTTACCGATTCAGAAATTTCTGTTCTTCCGGCAGCCCCGCAGGAAATACATGCACACACTGGCTGAGTTTTGCGTTCTCACGCCGCAGTTTCGTCGAACATCACCGCGTCGGCCAGGTCACTGTTGGCCGATTCGATCTCCGGGTCTATCACAGACACGACGGCGTCATATTTCACGATCTCTTTCCCTGTAACGTCCCATTCGCCGTCAGGACCATCTCCCGTTGGACTCACCATGACCTCCATATCCCGGTACAGGAATCGGATCCAGTCCTCCGCGACCGTGTCCGCTCCAAGGTACTCATGCTCCTCCACCCCAATCAGGGAGAAGAAATCCGCAAAGGACATGTCCCCTTCCATATCTGGGAAAAGGATGTTGGCGGTTGTGATGGCGCCGGCGCATTTCAGCTGGTCCCCCAGCTCGTCCATGGCCTTTTCAAAATCTCCGCTGTGTCCGCCGAAAAAGTAGTGGACATAGTCCGCCCCCGGCTCCCCAAAGCAGGCGGCGGCACGATCCGGGAAACCGTCCAGATTTACCATAAATTCTCCTTCCGGATGCTCGGTTTTTAATTCGCTGAGTGTTTTTCCGATGTCATCAAAAAATTCAGGCGTTTGGCCGCTGGGAGCTGCGGGCGCACAGGCAGAACATACGAAGGATGCAAGCAAGGCTATGGCTGCAAGGGCCGCGGTTCGTTTCATTTTAACCCTCCATTCTGCAATATCACACGGTTATTTTCTTTCAAAATGTACCATTTGCAAAGTTTTTTGGAAAAACACACAGAAAGAACGACGCACGGTTGAGTGAATGATAGCAAATATTACAGCAAAATGCAAGGATTTGGGCCGCTGCTCCCAATCCGGTTCCATCAGAGTACAGGAAACGCACGTCAAAAACCGCGGAGCGCTGCCGCTCCGCGGTCCTGATTTCTGTGCGGCACACCGGTCACCATGCCGCCGTGATTTCCACCTGGAAGGTGCGGCCGTTCACCGTCACCTGATAGCTCCCCGCCAGCTCCCGCCGGAACATCTGCTCCAGGCGGTCGTACTCGGAAAGCTGGGTCAGATAGAGGCGCTGGGCCTCCTCCACCGTCACCGCCTGGAACCGGATCTCGGCCCCCGGCGGGCACTGGGCCACCAGGGGGATATCCACCGAGATCACGTTGGCAATCTTCGCGTACCCGCCGGAGCCCTGGTGCTCGCTCATCATAATCATGGGCGCTCCGCTGCCCGGGACCTGCACCGCCCCCAGGGGGATGCCGTCGCTGATGATATTGGGGTCGCCGCTGTGCTCAATCTTCGGGCCGGACAGGCGGCACCCCATGCGGTCGGACTTGTCCGTGACGGTGAAGGCGCTGTGATAAAAGGTGTCCAGCCCCCGCTGGGAGAAGCGGTCCTCCTGGGGGCCGGGGATCACCCGGACGGTGATGCTGCGGGAAAAGGGCGGCTGAGGCGGCAGCCGCCGGAGGCCCTGGTTGGCCACCTCGGTCCGGGGGGCGGCCAGGGGCAGCAGGTCCCCGGTCTGGATCTTCCGCCCCTGGAACCCTCCCAGGGAGGACCGCAGGAGGGTGGACTTGCTGCCGTAGAGCACCGGCACGTCAAATCCGCCGGCCACCGCCAGATAGGCCCGACAGCCGGACCGGGCGGCCCCGAACTGGAGGACGCTCCCCGCCGGGGCGGTGACGGCACAGCCCCAGGGCACCATCTCGCCGTCCAGACGGGCCCCCATGTCCGCGCCGGTGACGGCAAAGACACAGCCCCGGGTAAACTGGAGCTTGGGCCCCAGCATGGTCATCTCCAGCACCGCCTCGTCCCGGTCATTGTCCACCAGCAGGTTGGCCAGGCGCATGGCGTGCAGGTCCATGGCCCCCGCCGGGGACATGCCGATGCGCTGGTGTCCGAAGCGGCCCTGGTCCTGGACGGTGGTGAGCAGGCCGGGCTGCAAAACCTGGATTCCCACGGTCACACTCCCTCCTTCCGCTCATAGGTGACGGGCCGGTACTGGCCGGCCAGGGCCAGCTTCCGGATGCGGGCGTACTCCTGCGGGCCGATGGGCACAAACCGGACCCACTGTCCGGACTGGCAGTAGGAGGCGGGCTCCCGGCGGGTGTCGTAGAGGAGCACCGGCGTGCGGCCGATGACCTGCCACCCGCAGGGCAGGTCGAAGCCGTTGAGCACCGTCTGGTCCGCCCAGATGGCGATGGACCCCTGGGGGATCCTGGTGCGGGGCACCTCCCGCCGGGGGACGGTAAAGGATTTTTCCGGATTTCCCACGTAGGAGTGCCCGATGGCAAAGGCCTGGAAGTAGACGTAGCACAAATTTTGGGTGTGGCGGCGGATAAACTCCTCCCAGCTTATGTGCTCAAAGGCCAGAACTGCCTCCAGGTCGGGGGCGGTCTCCCGCCCGTCCCAGCCGTCGTACCGCGACGCGTCCGGCTCCAGCTCCACCTCGCCCCCGTAGAGGACGGGCAGTTCGATCACCTGGCTGCCCGCACCGCCGCCGGAGACCGGCCGCCCCCGCTCCTGGAGCACCCGGTCCCGCAGGGCCTGGTAGGAGATTACCTCCGGGCGGTAGTGGATGATCAGGGTCCGGTAGGTGGGCACCGTCTCCACCACGCCGGGGATGGCCGCCGCCCGCAGCAGCTCGTCCAGGGCGTGGACCTGCTGGTTGACCCGGACGCTGATCTCCTCCGCAAACTCCGCGCTGAGGGCGCAGTCCCCCACCGGCTTCACCGCAAAATCAAGCATAGCGTCACCCCTCCTCCGCAGGACCGGGCGCTGGGGTCCGGCCCCTCGACATGGTTCTCTCCTCCGCCGGGGCCGCGGGCTTCCGGAAAGCGCCGCCCCGGAGAGAAGAACCGTTGATTCCAGGTTCAATATACCAAAGGGGCCGCCGCAGTGTCCAATATGTAAAACGAATGAGAATATATCGTTTTTCGTATAGGCCATGTTTGAAAAATGTCAACATGCCCAAACGGCGGATCTTTTCCGCCATACTGCGTTGATTTTCCTTGCAATCCACAGAGGATTGCCGCGTCAAATCGCCTTGTCTGGCGAAAAAATTCCTTGTCGTCGGTCACAGTTCCAATTTTCAAACAAGGCCGGGGCCGCCGGAGGATTTTTCCAAGGAAGCGACAAAAGAGCAGAGCCGCGCTTTCGCACGGCCCTGCTCCTTTCAGCAGACTATGGGATCACTTAGAAATTCTTGGCCACCTCAACGATGTGCTCGGCGGACAGGCCGAACTGCTTGAGCAGGGCTCCGGCGGGGCCGGAGTGGCCGAACTCGTCGTTGACGCCGATGCGGCGCACGGGGGTGGGCAGCCAGCTTCTCGCTCAGCACGCCGCACACGGCCTCGCCCAGGCCGCCCAGGATGTTGTGCTCCTCGCAGGTGATGACCTTGCCGCACTCCTGAGCCGCCTTCAGCACCAGCTCCTCGTCCAGGGGCTTGATGGTGGCCATGTTGATGACCCGGGCGGAGATGCCCTCCTCCTTCAGGACCTTGGCGGCCTCCAGAGCCTCGGCCACCAGCAGGCCGTTGGCGATGATGGCCACGTCATTTCCCTCGGTGAGCACCTCGCCCTTGCCGATCTGGAACTGGAAGTTCTCCCCGTCGTGGAACACGGGCACGCCGGCGCGGCCGAAGCGCATGTAGACGGGGCCCACATGCTCATAGGCGGCCTTCACCATGGCCTTGGCCTCCACGTCGTCGGCGGGGGACATGACCACCATGCCGGGGATGGAGCGCATCAGGGCGAAGTCCTCGCAGCACTGGTGGGAGGCCCCGTCCTCGCCCACGGAGATGCCGCCGTGGGTGGCGCCGATCTTCACATTCAGGTGGGGGTAGCCGATGGAGTTGCGCACCTGCTCAAAGGCGCGGCCGGCGGCAAACATGGCGAAGCTGGAGGCGAAGGGCACCAGCCCCATGGCCGCCGCGCCGGCGGCCACCGCCATCATGTTGCCCTCGGCGATGCCGCAGTCAAAGTGGCGCTCCGGGAAGGCCTTCTGGAAGGTGCCGGTCTTGGTGGCCCCCGCCAGGTCCGCGTCAAACACAATCAGATCGTCATGCTCCGCGCCCAGCTCCTTCAGGGCGTTGCCGTAGCTGTCCCGGGTCGCGATCTTCTTCACATCCGCCATCTTACATCGCCTCCACTTCCGCCAGCTGAGCGGTAAGCTCATCCATGGCGATCTTGTATTCCTCGTCGTTGGGGGCCTTGCCGTGCCAGCCCGCCTGGTTCTCCATGTAGCTGACCCCCTTGCCCTTGGTGGTCTTCATAATGATGGCAAAGGGCACGCCCTTGGTGGCCTTGGCCTGGGCAAAGGCGGCCTCGATCTGGTCAAAGTCGTGGCCGTCGATCTCCTTCACCGCAAAGCCGAAGGCCTTCAGCTTGTCGGGGATGGGATAGGGGCTCATCACCTTGTCCACGGCGCCGTCGATCTGCAGGCCGTTGTTGTCGATGATGACGCACAGGTTGTCCAGCTTGTAGTGGTGGGCGAACATGAAGGCCTCCCACACCTGGCCCTCCTGGATCTCGCCGTCGCCCAGAAGGGTGTACACCCGG
>CASFKT010000071.1 GCA_949295195.1 uncultured bacterium
GCCTCGATGAACTCCAGCCCCTTGTTCATCAGGGTGGCCGAATCTATGGTGATCTTGGCCCCCATGTTCCAGTTCGGATGCTGTAAGGCGTCTTTCCTTGTCATGTGTTCCAGTTCCTCACGGCTCTTTCCGAAGAAGGGCCCGCCGGAGCAGGTGAGGATCAGACGCTTGACCTCTTTCCGGTCCTTACACCCCTGGAGGGACTGAAACAGGGCCGAGTGCTCCGAGTCCACGGGCAGAATCTCCGCCCCCCAGTCCCGGGCCTCCTCCTGGACCAGCTGCCCGGCACACACCAGGGTCTCCTTGTTGGCCAGAGCGATGCGCTTCCCCTCCCGGATGGCGGCCATGGTGGGCCGCAGGCCGATCATGCCCACCACCGCGGTGATCACCGTGTCGGCGGAGGGCAGCTCCGCCGCTTCCAACAGACCGTCCATGCCGGAGGCCACCCGGGTATTGGTGTCCGCCAGCCGGACCTTCAAATCGGCGGCGGCCTTCTCGTCCATCATCACCGCCAGCTCCGGCTGGAACTGCCGGACCTGCACCTCCATGAGCTCCACACTGGCGTTGGCCGTCAAAGCCCCCACTGTCATGCCGCAGGCGGCAATCACCTCCAGTGACTGCCGCCCAATGGACCCTGTGGAACCTAAAATCGAAATGCGTCTGCTCATACGCACCCTCCTTTCTCTTCTTTTCTTGAAAGAAAAGAAGCAAAAGAACTTTGGCGCAAAACTTCGTTTTGCTTTTTTTGATACTTGGCAAAGACAGATTCTGATCCCACCCGTAAACTTTCCTGCCATAGAAAATCAAACCGTCCCTTAAATTCTGAACAAAAACTTGATCCGCAGAGGCGAAACGCAGTTTCGCAGAAAGTTTCTTTGCCTACTTTCTTTTCCAAAGAAAGTAGGTCAGAAGGGGGGGCACAGCTCCACCAGAAGCATCAAAGTGGGGGCGGCGAACACCATGGAGTCGAACCGGTCCAGCATCCCCCCGTGGCCGGGCAGGAGGTCGCCGTAGTCCTTCACGCCGAACTGCCGCTTCACAAAGGAGAAGGACAGGTCCCCCAGCTCGGTAACCGCGCTGCCCACCAGGCCGTAGACGGCCAGCACGGGCAGAGATGCGTCCAGCCCGGCGAACTGCTCCAGCAGCACGCCGTAGATCAGCAGAAAAATGGCCCCGGACAGGATGCCGCCGATATAGCCCTCCAGGGATTTGTTGGGGCTCACCCGGGTGATTCCCCGGTGCTTGCCCAGGAAGATCCCGGCAAAGTAGGCCCCTCCGTCGGTGAGGAACGCACAGATCACCGGCAGGAGCACCAGGAAGCGCCCCTGCTCCATCCCCTTCAGCTCCACCAGCGTGGACAGGGCCCAGGGGATCATCAGCCCGCCGAACAGGCAGACCAGCACATCTTCAAAGTGCACCGCCTTCTCCCGGTCATACAGGCGGATGGCGATCCAGAAGATGGCCACCATCAACAACAGGGCGGACACCTGAAGCACCACGCCCTCCTGGCCCAGCCACTCCCCCAGGGGGATGGCCGCCGCCGCCAGGGCGGTGCAGAAATACATGCCGTTGTGATGGGCCACCCCGGTGGCCCGAAGCAGTTCAAAGGAGGCCAGGGCGGAAATGGCCGCCATTAGCACCGCCAGCCACACCGGCTCCAGGAAAAACAGTACAACGAAAAACAGCGGAGCCAGAATGACCGCCACCAAAATTCGTTTTCCCACTCAAACCCCTCCAAACCGGCGGGAGCGGCCCTGGTAAGCCGCAATCGCCCGGTGCAGCTCCTCCTTGGTAAAGTCGGGCCACAGCACGTCGGTAAAATAAAACTCCGCGTAGGCGGACTGCCACAGCAGGAAATTGGACAGGCGCAGTTCCCCACTGGGACGGATGACCAGATCCGGGTCGGGCACCCCCCGGGAGAACAGATAGCCGGCGAAGTGCTCCGCCGTCAGGTGGTTGGGATCGGCCTTCCCCTCCACGCAGTCCTGGGCATAGGCCCGGGCCGCCCGGAGCAGCTCGTCCCGCCCCCCGTAGTTGAGGCACACGTTCACCTGACAGCCGTCGTACCCCTTGGAGATCTCCCGGGTGCGCCGGCACAGGTCCTGGAGCTCCTGGGGCAGCGGGGACAGGTCCCCGAAAAACTCCATCTTCACCCGGTCCCGCTCCATGCGGCTGATGGCCTCCAGCAGGTACTTCTTCAAAAGGCCCATGATGGCCCCCACTTCCTCCGCGGGACGCTTCCAGTTCTCGGTGGAGAAGGCGTAGACCGTCAGATACTCCAGCCCGATGTCCTTGCAGTAGGTGGCGATGGTGCGGAAATTCTCCGCTCCCGCCGCATGGCCCGCCGTGCGGGGCAGCCCCCGCTTCTGGGCCCAGCGGCCGTTTCCGTCCATGATGATGGCAATGTGCCGGGGCAGATGGTCAAAGTCCACCGCCGGAGCAGGAGCCTGCTCCTTTGCCTTAAAAAAGGGCATGTTCAACATCCTTACCAAAAGTGTAAATTCCCGGCAGAGCCGCTGGAGACCAAGGTCCCCGGCGGCTCTCCCGTTTGGTCTGTCAGACCGCCATCAGCTCCTGCTCTTTCTTGGCGGTCAGTTCATCAATGTCCTTGCAGCGCTTGTCGGTCAGGTCCTGCAGCTCCTTCTCCAGCTGCTTGAGGTCGTCCTCAGTGAGCTCGGAGGCCTTCTTTTTCTTCTTAAAGTCCTCCATGGCGTCCCGGCGGATGTTCCGCAGGGCCACCTTGCCCTCCTCGCCGTACTTGCGCACCTGCTTGGTCAGGTCCTTGCGGCGCTCCTCGGTGAGCTGGGGGAAGGCCAGGCGGATCACCTTGCCGTCGTTCTGGGGGTTAATGCCCAGATCGGAGGTCTGGATGGCCTTCTCGATGGCCTTCAGCAGAGAGCCGTCCCAGGGCTGAATCATCAGGGTCCGGGGGTCCGGGGAGGAGATGGCCGCCACCTGGTTCAGTGGGGTGGGGGTCCCGTAATACTCCACGGTGATGCGGTCCAGCACGCCGGCGTTGGCCCGGCCGGCCCGGACGGAGGCAAAGTTGGATTTGACCACCTCAATGGTCTTCAGCATTTTCTGATCGTAAGCTTTTGTCTCGGGACTCATGGTATGCCCTTCCTTTCCGTTCTAATCTCTCGTCCGGTCAGCCCTGGACGATGGTTCCGATCTTCTCGCCCATAATGGCCCGCAGAATGTTTTCCGGGTCCTTCAGGGCAAACAGCAGCACGGGAATCTTGTTGTCCATGGACAGGGAGGTGGCGGTGGAATCCATGACCTGGAGCCGCTGGGCCAGCACGTCGGAGTAGGTGATGGATTCGTACTTCACCGCGTCGGGCACCTTTCTGGGATCGGCGGAGTAGACGCCGTCGATGTTCTTGGCCAGCAGGATCACGTCCGCGTCGATCTCCGCCGCCCGGAGCACCGCCGCCGTGTCGGTGGAGAAGAAGGGATTGCCGGTGCCGCAGCCGAAGATGACCACTCTCCCCTTCTCCAGGTGGCGGATGGCCTTGGAGCGGATGTAGGGCTCGGCCACCGAGCGCATCTCGATGGCGGTCTGCACCCGGACCTCCACGCCCTTCTGCTCCAGCACGTCGGCCACGGCCAGGGCGTTGATGGCGGTGGCCAGCATGCCCATGTGGTCGGCGCGGACGCGCACCATCCGGTCGCCGCCGTCCTTCAGGCCGCGCCAGAAGTTACCGCCGCCCACCACGATGCCCACCTGGACGCCCAGCTGGACACAGCGCTTGACCACGTCGCACACTTCGCCGATCACATTAAAGTCCAGCCCCCGGGACGCCTCTCCCGCCAGGGCCTCGCCGCTGATTTTCAGCAATACTCGTTTATACTTCGGATTCTCCATGGGAATCCCTCCTTGCGCAATGGTTTTAAAACACTCTTTCTTATTCTAATATAATTATCCCATTTTGCCTAGTGCTTCTTGTAAAATTTTTTTACATTAGGCCGTATCCGCCGCACCGCTTCCCCGGTGCGCTCATAGTCTGATACGGCGCACACCCATCACAGCGGCGGGGAGCCCGTCCAAACGCCCTCCGCCGGGAAAGGAAACTCGCTTTGACACACGCACTGATTTGGGCCGCAGGCGGCACTGGTTTTACATGTTTTATGACGGCTCTGGGCTCGGCCACCGTCTTTTTGTTCCGCAGCCGGGTCAACCGGCAGCTCCACCAGCTCCTGCTGGGCTTTGCCGCCGGTGTGATGATCGCGGCCAGCATGTGGTCCCTGCTCATCCCGGCCATCGAGGCGGCGGAGGAGGCCGGGCTGCCCGGGTGGTTCCCCGCCGCCGGGGGTTCCGTTCTGGGGGTCCTGTTCCTGGTCACCATGAACACCCTTCTCCCCCATCTGACCCCCGCCTTTCTCCAGGCCCCCCGGGACAGCTCCGGCCGCCGCAGCACTCTGCTGGTGCTGGCCATCGCCATGCACAACATTCCCGAGGGGATGGCGGTAGGCATCTCCTTCGCCCTGGCCGCCCGGAGCGACCCCACCCTCCTCCCCGCCGCTATGGCCCTGGCTCTGGGCATCGGCATCCAGAACTTTCCGGAGGGGGCCGCCATCTCCCTGCCCCTGCGGCAGGCGGGCATGAGCCGGAAAAAATCTTTTCTCATCGGCGCGGCCTCCGGGGCGGTGGAGCCCATCGCCGCCCTGTTCACCGTCCTGGCGGCGGGAACGGTGGAGCCGCTGATGCCCTGGCTCCTCTCCTTCGCCGCGGGGGCTATGCTGTACGTGGTAGTGGAGGAGCTCATCCCCGAGGCCAACCTGCGCCATGACCACGAGAGCTGCGGAGGCACCTGCGGCGTCATGGCCGGTTTTCTCATTATGATGATCCTGGACGTGGCTCTGGGGTGAAGCACAGAGGTTCCCCTGCGGGGGCGCCGACCGTTCCTTTTCTAGGGGGAGCGGCCTGTGGACGGCGAACACAGAAGCCGTCCCCCATTTCGTAGGGGCTGGACACTGGCCGGCCCGCAGATGTACGCGGCGCGTCCAGGAGGCGCGCCCTACGGCTCAGCACCAGGCTATCACCTGCTCGGCAACGCCAGGCGCGGCTGTGGGACCGCACCAACAACAAATTTGGAACAGCCAGGCCCCAGTGGGCCGGATTGGACCGCGGAAAGCCACTCAAATTTT
The DNA here is from genome assembly GCA_949295195.1 of uncultured bacterium. Taxonomy (GTDB): domain Bacteria; phylum Bacillota; class Clostridia; order Oscillospirales; family Oscillospiraceae; genus Lawsonibacter. Next base: position 5,149 of record CASFKT010000071.1, read on the forward strand.
GCGCGCCGGAAATATTGCAAAACCTAACAAGTACGCGTCCCCCGTAATGGGGTCCGTGGAAAGCGGTCCTATGGACCTAGGCAGAGCGAAGCGAAGCCGTAGTCCATCGGCCGCGTCCCCGGCGGTTCTTTGGTGACTTTCTGGCCGTCCAGAAAGTCACTCGCCGCCCGCAGGCGGCGAAATCCCCCTGCGCAAACGATACCAGAAAGGCGGCGCGCCCTACAAGCACTCGTCGTCTGGGCGGCGAAATCTCCTTCAACTTAGTAAAAGTTTTCTCTTGCGTACCGCAGCAACTCCTCACGAAAATCCGGGTGGGCGATGGCAGCCAGGGCCTCCGCCCGCTCCCGCAGGGTCTTGCCGGAGAGCTTGGCCACGCCGTACTCGGTGGCCACGTACTGGATCATGGTGCGGGGGGCGGACACCGTGCTCCCCCCGGCGATGCAGGGGACGATGTTGGACTTCAGGGTGCCGTCCTTCTTCTTGTGGGTGGCGTTCAGGCAGACAAAGCCCTTGCCGCCTTTGGAGCGGTAGGCCCCCTCCAGAAAGTCCATCTGTCCCCCGATGCCGGAGAGCTGCCGGGTCCCGGCGGACTCCCCGTTCTCCTGACCCATCAGGTCCACTTCTACTCCGCCGTTGATGCTGATGACATTGCTCATCCGGCTGATGCGCTCCACCGAGTGGACGTAGCCCACATCCCCGGGGCGGAACAGCTGGGGCTCCCGGTCCAGCCAGTCGTACAGCTCCTGGGAGCCCATAGCCAGGTTCCAGGTGGACAATCCCCGGTCCACCTCTTTTCTTGCGTTGGTCAGCTTGCCCGCCTTCCACAGCTCCAGAAAGGCGTCGCTGATGGTCCCCGTGTGGCAGCCCAGATCCTTCCGGTCCGACTGGGCCAGCAGCTTGGCCACGGTGAAGGGCACGCCGCCCACCCCCAGGGACAGCACCGCCCCGTCGGGGATCTCCTCCACCACCAGCTTGGCAATCTGGAGGTCGGTCTCGCTGGGCTCCCGGTAGCTGCGAAGGGGCAGGGGCTCGTGCTCCCCCTCCACCACATAGTCCGCCTCGCTCAGATGGACCCGGTGGGAGCCGTCCACCCCCTGGAGCCGGGGCAGCTTCTCGTTGATCTCAAAAATTACGGTGCGGGCGCTCTCGAAAATGGTCCGCCAGGCATAGTTAGAGATGCCCAGGCCGCAGTACCCCTCTCCGTCCGGCCGGGACACCGGTACGAAGGCCACGTCGCAGCGGATGTGCCTGTCCCGGTACAGATAGGGAAGGGAACGCAGCATGGCGGGCATGAACCGCACCAGCCCCCGGCTCTGGAGCTTGCGTTCATAGTCCCCAATGTGCCAGCTGTAGTATGTAAAGGACTCCTGCTCCGGGTCCTGCTCCACCACCTCGATCCGGGGGCGGATCACCAGGCCGCCCCGGATTTTCACGTCCTGTACGGCCCCTTTCCGTCCGGCCAGCGCCCGGTCCAGCAGCTCCGGGAAGCCGGCGCCGAAGCCGTAGTCTACCCAGTCGCCGGATTGGACCGCCTGAACCGCCTCTTCGGGCGTGACAAAGTTCGTCTGTCTCTGCTCTCTCATATTCAACGCTCCTTCTCACTCTGTTCCATACTCCACTGCGGCCCCGCATACGGATCAGTTCCAGGGCGGTCCGCCGGTTCCTGGTCATTATACCAAGAGAGCGGAATGGCCGCAAGTCTCCAGATGAAACCGGAAGCCGCGCCCGAACGGGCGCGGCTCCTGATCTGTGTCTGCACGCTCTATTTGGGGTCAAACTCCGTGTTCCACGTCCCGGACCGCGTCCTTGGCGGCCCGCTCCGTGCCGCGGACGGCGTTCTCTGCCGCCCGCTCTGTGTCCCGGGCGGCATCCTCCGCACCGTCCATCATCTTGTCCCAGCTCTCCCGGAGCTCCCGGCCCAGCTTTTCCCACTCGGTCTCGCCGGCGCTCCGGCGCTTCACGGCTCCGTCCGCCCCGGCGTAATAGCTGCCGTCCTCCATTACGTTCCGGTTCCGTCCCGCCGGGGTCTCCGTGCCGGAGGTCCCCCGATTGCTCAAACGGCCGGTGGTCGTGTCCGTCTCTGTCTTGACTCCGCAGGACGCCAGAGTCAAGGACAGCACCAGCGCCAGCCCAAGCGCCGTCCATCTCCCTCGCATTTCTGTCGCCTCCCATAAGTCCGCATGATTTCATTCTTTTGGAGGTTCCATCCGGCGTTTAGTATGCATCAGAATCTTGGGCTCATGCCGGTAAATCCTTAACAGGAATTTTTTGATTGGACGAGTTTTGTTTTCTTTTTAGATAAAATGAAGCACTTTCCCAGCGATAGAAAAGCGCCAAGTGGTACAGACCTCCCGCCAGGAGCCGGGCGGCCCGGTGTGCCGCCCCTACGGGCCGGAACATTTTTCTCACAGCGGGCGACCGCAAGGGTCGCCCCTACGTTTTTTCGAGAGCATATTTTGAAACCCTGGGCGGGCGGGTCACGGACCCGCCCCTACGGCGTATCCAGAAACCGTCTGTTTTTAACGTAGGGGCCGGACACTGGCCGGCCCGCAGATGTACGCGGCGCGTCCAGGAGGCCGCGCCCTACAGGTGCAGAGACCTCCACGGGCGGCCACATGGGGCCGCCCCTACAAAGTGGGTGGCAACCTGCCCCCTCATCCGCCTCGCATTGGCTCGGCACCTTCCCCCAAGAGGAAGGCTTTCGGGCGGTTGATAGCTGTCCTTTCTTTTCGTAGGGGCCGGTCCCAGACCGGCCCGCGGGAGGGGCACACCCCAGGGTGGCTTCTCTCGGCTTTCGGCCGATTCACCTTCAGCCCCTCCCCTACAGGTTTCAAGGACACTCTTTCTGAGTTTGGGTAGAGGAACCGCCAGAATACGCTCCGGGAGCGTTTGCTCGGCAAACCCAGGCGCGGAAATGGAGTCGCATCTACCGTAATTTTGGGTAAACCAGGGCCCAGTGGCCCGGAATGAAACGATAAAAGCCACTCAAATTTTGCGCGCCGGAAATGAAGAACAATCTCTCAGGAGGGCATCCCCCGTAATGGGGTCCGGGGAAAGGCGACTATGAGCACAAAGTGCTCATCGGAGCCGTCCCCGGTGGCGTTTTGGTTACTTTGCCGCCATGGGCAAAGTAATTCGCCGCCGCAGCGGCGAAATCCCCCTCAAACCACAAAAAAGTTCCCCAGGGACCTACAGCCCCCAGGGAACTTAAAAACACAAAGAAAACTTCAATCTCTCTCCCAATCCGGGATCTGTTTGGCCTGCTCATACAGGCGCACGTAGCTGTCGTGGCGGCTCTTGGGGATCTCCCCCGCCTTCACCGCCGAGCGCACGGCGCACCCCTTCTCCTTCACATGGGCGCAGTCTAGAAACTGACACTTGCCGATATAAGGGGCAAACTCCCGGAACCGGGAGGCCAGCTCCTCCTTCCGGCACAGCTCCCCCTTATCCAGTTCAAAGGAGGAGAAGCCCGGGGTATCCGCCACCAGCGCCCCGCAGGACAGGCGGATGAGCTCCACATGGCGGGTGGTGTGACGGCCACGGCCCAGCTTCTGGCTGACGGCGCTGGTCTCCAGGGCGATCCCCGGCTCCAGGGCGTTCAAAATGCTGGATTTTCCCACGCCGGAGTTGCCGGTAAAGGCAGATACCTTTCCAGCAATCAGCTCCCGCAGCCGGTCCAGGCCCTCGCCGGTCTCGGCGCTCACCAGGACGGTGGGGAATCCGGCCTTCTGATAGATGGCCGCCAGATCCTCGCCCGAGACCAGGTCACACTTGTTGATGCAGATGACGCTCTCACAGCCGCTGCCCTCGGCGATGGCCACCACCCGGTCGATGAGAAACGGATCGGTGACCGGGATGGCCTGGGAGGCGATGATAACCAGCTGGTCGATGTTGGCCACCGCCGGGCGGTGGAACTGGTTTTTCCGGGGCAGGACGGCCTCCAGGGCCCCCTGTCCGTCGGAGAGGGGGGTAAACTCCACCCGGTCCCCCACCAGCGGGGTTACCTTGGCGTGGCGGAGCTTTCCCCGCCCCCGGCATGGGGTGACTGTCCGGCCGTCGTCTACATAGTAGAAGCCGCTGAGGGCTTTTAAGATCACGCCTTCCATGTTACGAGTCAAAATTCACGGTCTGCCGGTCGTAAGGGATACCGTTGATAAACATGGTGTAGGTCTCCTCTCCAGTGCCGCTCACTGGGATGTCTTCCGTGGTCAGGTTCATGTTGGTGTCGTACTCTTGGGAATGAACCATATTGCCCTGGCTGTCCACCACCATAACAGTGACGACGCCGCCGGCATCGGGAAGCTGGAAAGAGATGGTCTTGGAGGAGCTCTCACCCGACTCGCCGCCGGATCCGCTCTCGGAACCAGTGCTCACAAAGATATCGATGGAAGTTCCAGGCTCTACCGCCGTATCCGCCGCAATGGACTGATACCAGACATAGCCCTCAGGCTGATCGCTGTTGGGGAGGCGCTGGACCTGGCCGACGTTCAGTCCCATGTCAGTAATGGCTTGCAGAGCATCCTCCTCCGGCATGCCGATCAACGTGATCACCTTTACCGTCTCCGGCTCTTCCGGCCCCAGGCTCATCTCCAGGATGATCTGCTGCCCCTCGTGGAGTACAGTCCCCTCTGTGGGATAAGTGGAGATCACCGAGTCCTTGGGAATGGTGTCGTGATAGCTGGTGCGGGAGTTATAGTCATATTCCAGTCCCAAATTCAAATCGTCCAGGGTGCCCAGGGCCTGGGACAGTGTCTGTCCCTCCAAGTCGGGCATCTTGATCTCCTCCGCCTGGCCGGAGCTCACCGTCACGGTGATCGTCATGTTGTCTCCGCTGACGAAGTCGTTGGCGTTCGGGTCCTGCTGGAGAATGGTGCCGGCGGGCTGGTCGCTCTCCACTTCCTCGCCCTGAACCAGAGTGAACCCGTTGAGCAGCTCTGTGTTGGCCTGGGCCTCGCTGAAGAGATAGCCGGTGACCGACGGCACACGAACATTCTGCGTCTGGGCCCCCAGGGAACCGGAGAACGCGGTGGAAAACATGATAAACAACAGGGCAGCCACAAAGACCAGGATGGCCGCCACCGCCCCGATGATGGGCCAGTTGGGCCGGCGGGGCCCGTCGTCATACTCCTCCTCGTCCTCCTCCCGCTCCCGATACCGGGGGGGCGGATTGGAACGGCCGCGGTTCTGGGCCCGCTCCGGCTCCCGGTTCCGGTTCCCCACCCGGGAGATGGAAGCCGCCGTGGGCAGCACCTGGGTCTTATCCACGTCGTCCTCGTCGTCCTGGAACCCACTCACGTTGTAGTCAAAGTTGATGTTGGGATTTTTGCGGAACTCCTCCAGATCGGCCAGCATGTCATCCGCCGACAGATAGCGGTTGTCCGGGTCGGGGGCCATGGCCTTCATGGTGATGGCCTCCAGGGCCTCGGGGATGGCCGGGTCGATCTCCCGGGGGGACAGAGGGATGGAGTTGATGTGCTGAATGGCCACCGACACGGGGGTGTCCCCCTCGAAGGGCAGGCGGCCAGTGATCATCTCATAGAGCACCACGCCGGCGGAGTACAGGTCGGACCGGGCGTCGATGTGACTGCCCCGGGCCTGCTCCGGCGAGATGTAGTGCACCGACCCCAGGGCCTCCTGGGTGAGGGTGCTGTGGCCCCCGGAGGCCACCCGGGCGATGCCGAAGTCGGCCACCTTCACGCTGCCGTCCCGCAGGACCATGATGTTGTGGGGCTTGATGTCCCGGTGGATGATCCCCCGGCTGTGGGCGTGTCCCAGGGCCTTGACGATCTGGGTGATGAAGTGGAGGGCCTCCCGCCAGTTGAGCTTGTTCCCCTTCTTCTGCATGTACTGCTTCAGGGTGATGCCGTCGATAAGCTCCATGACGATGTACTCCAGATCGGAGGAGCGGCTCACGTCGTAGACGGCCACGATGTTGGGGTGGGAGAGCATGGCCACGGCCTGGGACTCCTCGTGGAAGCGGCGGCGCAGCTCCGCGTCCTCCGCCAGGTCCTCCCGCAGGATCTTCACCGCCACCTGGCGGTTAAGCCGGTGGTCCAGTGCCCGGAAGACCCGGGCCATCCCGCCCATGCCGATCTGCTCCATAATCTCATATCGGTTGTCGAGTAATTTACCTATATACTGATCCACGGTAAATATCCTCCTTATGCAGGTTAGCTTTGTACGCCGCTCAGCACTGGATCAGGACGGCCGTCACGTTGTCCGGCGCCCCCCGGTGCAGAGCGATGTCCAGCAGGCGGCGGCAGCAGGTGCACGCCTCTCCCCCATGGACCACCTCGTAGAGAATCTCCTGTTCGGAGACCACATTGCTCAGTCCGTCGCTGCACAGCAGCAGAAAATCTCCCTCGGCCAGTTCCCGGCGGAACGCGTCGGTGCGCAGCTCCGGTTCGGCCCCCAGGGCCCGGGTGATCAGGTTTTTGTGGGGGTGGACCCGGGCCTGATCCCGGGTGAGCTCCCCCCGCTCCACCAGGTCCTCCACCAGGGAGTGGTCCCGGGTGACCTGGGAGATGCCGCTCTCCTCGGAGATGTGGTAGGCCCGGCTGTCCCCCTCATTGAGGATCAGGGCCTCCTCCTCTCCGGCCAGGGCGGCCACCAGTGTGGTGCCCATGCCCACGCAGTTCTCATCCTCCACCGCCCGCCGGAAGACCTGACGGTTGGCCCGGGCAGCGGCCCGCTCCATGTGCTCCAGGTCGGGGGAGTCCTCCCCCTCCTCCAGGAAAGCCTCCATGAACACGTCCACCGCCATAGAACTGGCGATGTTGCCCGCCCGGGCGCCGCCCATGCCGTCGCAGACCAGCGCGATCACCCGCCCGTCGGGCAGGACCTGGTGGGCGAAGGCGTCCTGATTTTGTTCCCGGATCTTGCCCCGGTCGGTAATACCCCATACATTCATGGCACATCGTCCTCTTTTCGGTTGGTGGTTTGTCCGCCCATCCCTTGGGCGGACTGCATGGCCTTCCGCCGCAACTGTCCGCAGGAGGCGTCGATGTCGCTTCCCAGCTTCCGGCGTACCGTGACGGTGACACCCTGGCGCTCCAGGCGCTTCTGGAAGGCGGCCACCCGGCGGCTGGGCTTCAGGGGACTCTCCTCCACATCGTTGAGGGGAATCAAGTTCACATGCCCCAAGGTCCCCTTCAGCAGCCGGGCCAGCTGGTCCGCCTGGGCGTCGGAGTCGTTCACCCCGTCGATCATGGCGTACTCATAGGAGATCCGCCGTCCGGTGGCCTGAACGTACCGGCGGCAGGTGTCCATCAGCTTCTCCACCCCCACAGACCGGTTCACCGGCATGATCTTGGACCGGGTCTCGTCGTCCGGGGCGTGGAGGGATACAGACAGCGTTAATTGTAACCCATACTGGGCCAGTTTGTCAATTTTGTCTACCAGGCCGCAGGTGGACAGGGAGATGTGGCGCATGCCGATGTTCATTCCCTCGGGGTGGTTCACCAGGGTGAGGAACCGCATCACCGTGTCAAAGTTGTCCAGAGGCTCCCCGATGCCCATGAGCACGATGTTGGAGATGGGGGCCCCGCTGTCTATCTGGGTAAACAGCACCTGGTCGATCATCTCTGCGGGGGTCAGGTCCCGCACCTTGCCAGCCAGGGTGGAGGCGCAGAAGGCACACCCCATGCGGCAGCCCACCTGGCAGGAGATGCACACGGTGTTCCCGTGCTGATAGCGCATGAGCACCGACTCCACGCAGTTGCCGTCGGACAGCTCCCACAGGTATTTGATGGTGCCGTCCAGCTTGGAGACCTGCTTCCGGGCTACCTGGGGCGGCGTCAGGAAAGCCTCCTGGGAGAGCTTCTCCCGCAGCGCCTTGGACAGGTCGGTCATCTCGTCAAAGGAGGTGACCCCCCGGTAGAGCCAGTGGAAGATCTGCTTGGCCCGGAAGGCGGGCTCTCCCCGCTCCTTCAGCCAGGCGGTGAGCTCCTCCAGGGTCATGGATTTGATATCGGTCACGCTTCTCCGTCCTTTCGCAGCTTGCAGATGTAAAAGCCGTCCGTCCCGTGGACCTGGGGCCACAGGGTGATCTG
>CASFKT010000072.1 GCA_949295195.1 uncultured bacterium
GAACCTGAAGTACTTCCTGGAGAAGCTGATGCCCGTGTGCCACGAGTGCGACATCAAGATGGCCATTCACATGGACGATCCCCCCTGGGACATCTTCGGCCTGCCCCGCCTGCTGGTGGACGCAGAGGCCATCGACCGCTTCCTGTCCATGGTGGACGACCCCTACAACTGCCTGACCCTGTGCTCCGGCAGCCTGAACGCCAACCCCAAGAACAATGTGGCCGACATCGTCCGCAAGCACTGCGACCGCATCGCCTTTGCCCACATCCGCAATGTGAAGCACTTCCCCAACGGGGACTTCTCTGAGACCTCCCACCGGGACTGCGACGGCGACACCGGGATTCTGGACATTCTGAAGGCCTACCACGACTGCGGGTTTGAGGGCTATATCCGCCCCGACCACGGCCGTCACCTGTGGGGCGAGGGCCCCGGCAGCTGCCGCCCCGGCTACGGCCTGTACGACCGCGCTCTGGGCATCATGTACATGTGGGGCGTCTGGGACATGCTGGACAAGCTGGACGCGGAACAAAAGGAATCAAAGTAAAGAGGGATATCTGAAATGAAGCTTTCTGATATTGAAACTGGTGCCCTCAACGCCCAGGAGTGGGCGGACAAGGGCTATGAACTGCCCAAATTCGACCTGAAGGCCGTCCGGGCCAAGACCCACGACCAGCCCACCTGGATTCACTTCGGGGCCGGCAACATCTTCCGGGCCTTCCCGGCCGCCCTGCTTCAGCGGGTGCTGGACGCGGGGGAGTACGACCGGGGCGTCATCGTGGCCGAGGGCTTTGACTATGAGATCATTGACAAGGCCTACCAGCCCTATGACAATCTGAGCCTGTCCGTGCTGCTCAAGTCCGACGGCTCCATTGAGAAGCGGGTGGTGGCCTCGGTCACCGAGAGCCTGAAGGCTGATCCCCAGTTCCACGAGGACTGGGAGCGGCTGGAGGAGATCTTCAAGAACCCCTCCCTGCAGATGGTGAGCTTCACCATCACCGAGAAGGGCTACTCCATCTCTCCCGCAGACCTGGAGCGGGGGGCGGAGCCCCAGCTGATCATGGGCAAGGTCACCGCCCTGCTCTATCAGCGCTATCAGGCGGGCGAGCTGCCCATCACCGTGCAGAGTATGGATAACTGCTCCCACAACGGGGATAAGGTGAAGAGCGCTGTTATGGCCTATGCCCAGGCATGGGTGAAGGCCGGCCTGGTGCCTCAGGGATTCCTGGACTACCTCCAGGATGAGACCAAGGTGTCCTTCCCCTGGAGCATGATCGACAAGATTACCCCCCGGCCCGACGCCAAGGTACAGGATATGCTCAAGGCCGACGGATTCGAGGACAATTACACCATTGTCACCGAGAAGCATACTTATACCGCCCCCTTCGTCAACGCGGAAGAGACCGAGTATCTGGTCATTGAGGACAAGTATACCAACGGCCGTCCCCCCCTGGAAAAGGGCGGGGTGCTTTACGCCGACCGGGAGACGGTGGACAAGGTGGAGAAGATGAAGGTGTGCACCTGCCTCAACCCCCTGCATACCGCCATGTCCATCTATGGCTGCATGCTGGACTACACCCTCATCTCCGCGGAGATGAAGGATGAGGACATCTGCGGCCTTATCACCAAGATGGGGTATATCGAGGCCATGCCTGTGGTGGTGGACCCCGGCGTGCTCAAGCCCGCCGACTTCATCAACGCGGTGCTCACCAAGCGTCTGCCCAACCCCTTCATGCCTGACGCCCCCCAGCGCATCGCCACCGACACCTCCCAAAAACTGCCCATCCGCTTCGGCGAGACCATCAAGGCCTATCAGGCCAAGGGCCTGAATATGGACGACCTGGTGCTCATCCCCCTGGTGCTGGCCGGCTACGCCCGCTATCTCAAGGGTGTGGACGACGCTGGGAAGCCCTTCGAGCCCTCTCCCGACCCCCTGCTGGAGGAGCTGCAGGCCATCGTGGCGTCTCTGGAGGTGAAAGAGGGCGCCCAGGATATGAGCTGCCTGAAGGAGCTTTACAGCCGTCAGGATGTGTTCGGCGTGGATCTGTATGCCGCCGGCCTGGGCGAGCGCATCGAGGGCATGGTGGCCGAGCTGTATGACGGCCCCGGCGCTGTGCGCAAGACCCTGCATAAGTATGTCTCCGCACGCTGAGAAGACCTGGGAGTCTTTCATTCCTTTCTGCCTCCCGGCTTTTCAGAAAATCCCCGGATCTGATGATCCGGGGATTTTTGTGCGCTGCCCAGAGGGCAAAGACCGGGGCCCCCATTCTGGAGGCCCCGGCACGGTTTATGGAAAAATCCCCGCTGCGCCCAATCCGTTCGAGTATGAGCGGGGTGCGGGAGGGGACAGCGGCCCGCCTGGAATGGGATCGAATTCCTCGGGAACTCTGCGGCGCAAGGCTTCTGGCGAGCGAAGCGAGGACCTTTGCGCCGCTGTGCGGCCCCAAAGCGACGGGATTCTGGAACAGAGGGGAGAGGGAACTCAACGCTTGATGTCGTAGTTCATGTTCATCAGGCTGCGGATGGTCTCCGCATCGTCGGTGATGTTGCCGTCCCCGTGGATGGTGTGCTTGATGGCGCTGCTGGCTACAGCGAAATTGAGCATGTCCATAGGCTTATATTGGTGCATCATGGCGTAGATGAGGCCGCTGGCGAAGGCGTCGCCGCCCCCCACTCGGTCCAGGATGGTGAAGGTGAACAGACGGCTCTCAAAGGTGTGGCCATCATACCACATGAAGGCCTTCAGGCTGTTCTCGCTGCCGCTGTGGGCATAGCGCACGTGGCGGGCGATGCACTTGAGGTTGGGGTAGCGGTCCACGAAGGCCTGGAAGATCTCCTCCTGCTGCTCGTAGCTGGGCTGGAGAGGGACCCCGTCTTTCCAGTCCCCCTTGCTGTGGTCCGCCTCGTCCCGCCACAGGTGATAGGGCTCGATGCCCAGCAGCACGTCCACATAGGGCAGGCACTGGGTGCAGAAGTCCCGGGCCTCCTCCCAGGTCCACAGGGCGGAGCGGAAGTTGCCGTCAAAGCTGACGGTGAGGCCGTGGGCCTTGGCCGCCTTCAGGCAGTCCAGGGTAAGCCTGGCGCAGCCGGGGCCCAGGGCGGGGGTGATGCCGCTGAGGTGGAGCCAGTCGAAGCCCTCCAGCAGGGCGTCCAGGTCCACCCGGCTGTAGTCGTACTCTACGAAGGCGCTGTGCATCCGGTCATAGGTGACCTTGCTGGGCCGGATGCCGTAGCCGGTCTCCAGGTAGTAGGTGCCCAGGCGGTGGGTGGGGGTCTCCTCCGGGGTGGAGAGGAGCAGCATGCGCACGGCGCTCTTGCCCACGCTGTTGTTGGGGACCACGCTGAAGAAGGTGCTGTCGATGCCCAGATTGGCCAGAGCCAGGGCGATGTTGGCCTCGCTGCCGCCATAGCTGGCCTGGAAGCTGGTGGCCATGCGGATCTTTTCGTAGTCCGGAGGTGTGAGCCGCAGCATGATCTCGCCGATGGTGATGAATTTCTGGGGGGAGCCGGCCTCCCGAAGCAAAGGATTGAAATGCTCCATAAAGTACACCCCTTTCAAAAATTTTCCCGCCCGCATTCACTGAACGGGACGGATTGCGGTTGATGGAAAGAGGACCGATCGCCGCAGGGGACCGGTCCTCTCTCGCTGTGTATCTGGATCTGTCAGATGTTGTTGCGTTACCGCTGGATGCGGCCGGAGCCGTCGCCGCCGGCCAGCTTCTCCACCTCGGCCACGGTGACCATGTTGTAGTCGCCCTCGATGGTGTGCTTGAGCGCAGAGGCCGCCACGGCGAACTCCACGGCCTCCTGGGTGCTCTTGCCGTTGAGCAGAGCGTAAATCAGGCCGCCGCCGAAGCTGTCGCCGCCGCCCACCCGGTCGATGATGCGCAGCTCGTACTTTTTGGAGAAGCAGTACTCGTTGGAGGCTGCGTCGTAGAGCATGGCGCTCCAGCCGTTGTCGGAGGCGGAGTGGGACTCGCGCAGGGTGATGGCCACCTTTTCAAAGCCGAACTTGTCAGCCAGCTGCTTGGCCACAGACTTGTAGCCCTCGTGGTTGATCTCGCCGGCGTAGATGTCGGTGGCCTCGGCCTCAATGCCGAACACGTCCTTGGCGTCCTCCTCGTTGGAGATGCACACGTCCACGTACTGGCACAGCTCGGTCATGGCCTCCCGGGCCTGCTGGCGGGTCCACAGCTTGCCCCGGTAGTTCAGGTCGCAGGAGATCTTCACGCCGTGGGCCTTGGCGGCCTTGCAGGCCTCCTTGCAGGTTTCCACCAGATTGGGACCCAGGGCCGGAGTGATGCCGGTGAAGTGGAACCAATCCACACCCTCAAAGATTTTGTCCCAGTCGAAGTCGGAGGGCTGGGACTCCTGAATGGCGGAGTGGGCCCGGTCATAGATGCACACGCTGCCCCGCTGGGAGGCGCCCTTCTCGTTGAAGTAGATGCCCACACGGTCGCCGCCCCGGACGATCATGGAGGTGTCCACGCCGTAGCGGCGCAGGGAGTTCACCGCCGCCTGGCCGATGGCGTGGGCGGGCAGCTTGGTGACGTAGGCGGCGTCCAGGCCGTAGTTGGCCAGGGAGACGGCCACGTTGGCCTCGCCGCCGCCGAAGGTGAACTCCAGGTGGTCCGCCTGGACAAAGCGCTCATAGTTGTAGGGCTGGAGCCGGATCATCAGCTCGCCGAAGGTAACGACTTTCATGTTCAGCACTCCTTAGATATTGTAAAATTTGTAGGTTCCAAAGAAAAATCAGCGCTTTACCAGGTGGATGGCGAAGCCGCCCACCTCGTCCTGGAGGTAGATGGCCTTGGTATTGCCCTTGGCGTCGGTCTTGCGGCTGGACTCATCGAAGCGGACGCCCTGGAGGCCCAGGTGGTACACCGCACGGTCCACGTTGTAGGTGCCAATGGCGATGTGGCCGTTGGCGCCCCGGCCGGGGGCCTTGTTGCACTCCACCATGGAGCCGGCAAAGTCGGAGGAGTTGCCCGCCTTGTACTCCAGGCCGAACAGGGCGCACAGGGTCTTGGCGGTCTGGGCGGCCTCGTCTGCGTTGGCGCAGTTGATGCCCACGTGGGCCAGGGTGAAGCCCATCATGGTCTTCACCGCGTCCTGGCAGATGCGGGTGATCTCGTCCCACTTCTCCCCCTCGATCAGATCCTTTTTCACCATCCAGGTGCCGCCGCAGGCGATGATCTTATCGAAGCTCAGGTAGTCCATCATGTTCTTGGTGTTCACACCGCCGGTGGGCATCCACCGCAGGGTGGTGTAGGGGCCGGCCACCGCCTTCAGCTTGGCCACGCCGCCGTTCTGCTCGGCGGGGAAGAACTTCACTACGTCCAGACCCATGCTCATGGCCTGCTCCATCTCGCCGGGGGTGGCGGTTCCGGGCATCATGGGGACGCTCTTGTCAATGACATAGCGGGTCACTGCGGGGTTGAAGCCGGGGCTGACGATGAACTGGGCTCCGGCGGCAATGGCCCGGTCAGCCTGTTCGGTGGTGAGAACCGTGCCGGCGCCCACCAGCATGTCGGGGACCTCCGTGGCGATGCGGCGGATGGCCTCCTCGCCGGCGGCGGTGCGGAAGGTGACCTCGGCGGCGGGCAGGCCGCCCTTCACCAGGGCCTGGGCCAGGGGGACCGCCTTGTCGGCGTCGTCGATGGCGATGACCGGGATGATGCCGATTTGATACACTCGCTGAAGAACTTCGTTCATATTGCGCACGCTCCTTCAAATTTATTTCTGCACCCACACACTGGATGCTGTGTCCGGATCAACATGTACACTTGCATACTAGAAAACAAGACGTCAAGAAAAGAAACGTCCGCGCAATATCTGCGGGACGGCGGACAGGAACACGAGGCGGGGCCTCTAGAGGGGGAAAACAACGGTTTGCTCACTTTCACCCTCTATTTTACATTCAAAATAAGATTGCGCAAGAGGGGAAACTGTTTTTCAGAGAAATATACAAAGGAGGGAATGAATTTTTGTGCTAGTATACTAGTATACGAAATGGTGGATCCATTTGCATTCTGAACCTCGGGACAGGGAACCGGGAAAAATGCGATTTTTTTGTGAAAATCGTAAAAGCTTTCCGCCAATCCCCTTGTCATATGTTCAAAATACTGATATACTAGTATTCACAAATGGTATGGAATCCGGTATGGCTGGAATTGCCAGGTCTGAATTTTGTACGTTTAACGATAGGTCAAGCGGGAGGCTCTCTCATGCAAATTTTGGAACGACTGCCCCGAGAGACAGGGCGGGACTATGCTCTGCGTACAATTCGGGATAATATTATCACCTTGAAGCTGGAGCCGGGCAGCCAGATCAGCGAGAATGAGCTGGCGGCAGAGATGGATTTGTCCCGTACTCCGGTGCGGGAAGCGCTGATCGAGCTGTCCAAGGTAAAAATCATCGAGATCTACCCCCAGAGAAAAAGTATAGTTTCCCTGATCGACTATGAACTGGTGGAGGAGTCCCGCTTCATGCGGAATCTGCTGGAGTGTGCGGTGGCGGAATTGGATTGTGAGATGGCTACTCCCCAGGATATCCGCCGTCTGGAGGACAATCTGCAGCTGCAGAAGTTCTACCTCAACAGTTATTATCCGGAAAACCTGCTGAAGCTGGACAATGAGTTTCACGGCATTTTGTTTGATATCGCCCGGAAGTCTCAGGTATATACCCTGATTCGGAGCATCTCCATCCACTTTGACCGGGTGCGGAGCATGGCCCTGGCTACAGTAAAAAACCAGAAGATTGTGGAGGACCATGAGGGGCTGATCCGCTGCATTGAGAGCGGACAGGCACAGCAGGCGCGGACACTGATGGAAAAGCACCTGAACCGGTACAAGATTGATGCGGCGGAAATCCGGGCCGCTTACCCGCAGTATTTTAAATAATAAAATTATAGTTGATGCCCAATGGCGGCGCGGTGCGGCTGGGGAGAGAAGGATTGACAGCGGCTCTCTGTTAAGGATACAGAGAGCCGCTGTTTGTGTTTTAGCGGCGGACAGCGCCGGGATCATCCCTTCAAAATCACGGAGCGGAGGCAAAAATCAGACCGGAATTTTATGATTTGTATAAAAATAGGCGGGAAGATTTGTTTATAAATGCGTCTTGTTTTCTAGTATACAAGTATTGTAGAATATGGGTAGATTGAAAAGGACCCAGCCGGTAGAGCAAGGCAAAATGCAAGTCTTTGACAAGGGGGTACCCCCTTGTCCCGCAGATGCATCTGCGGGACAAGCTGATCTGAATTGTCGAGCGCGGAGAGGCGAGGAGATTTTATCAGCTGCCAAAAGCCGGTGCCGGTCACAGAAGCACGGAAACGAAAATTTTTAGATAAAGGTGGTAAACAGCAATGAAAGAGACCATGAAGGAAGTCGTCATTACCGGCCCCAAGCAGTACGAGATCCGTGAAGTCCCGGTGCCCGAGCCGGGCGACGGCGAGGTGCTGATTCAGATGAAGGCGGCCGGCGTGTGCGGCTCCGACGTCCATCAGTTCCTGGGGGAGAACCCCAACGCCGTGTTTCCCCGGGTCCCCGGCCATGAGAACGCCGGCGTCATCGTGGCGGTGGGCAAGGATGTGAAGAACATCAAGGTAGGCGACCACGTGGTAGTGGACCTGGTGGTGGCCTGCGGGGAGTGCCCCCAGTGCAAGAAGGGCCGCCGCAATGTGTGCCGCACCGTCAAGGCCCGCGGCTCCGCCATCGACGGCGGCTGGCGGGAGTACTTCGCCGTGCCCGAGCACGAGGTGTACCTCCTGCCCCAGGACATGCCCTTCAAGGACGCGGCCCTGATCGAGCCCTTTGCCATCGGCGGCCACTGCACCACCCGCGCCGGCATCCAGGGCGGCGAGTCCGTGCTGGTCCTGGGCAGCGGCACCATCGGCGCCGTCATCCTCCAGACTCTGAAGCTGAAGGGCTGCCGGGTGATCTGCGCGGACATCAACGACGCCTCTCTGGCCCGGGCCAAGGAGTACGGGGCCGACGCCATTGTCAACACCAAGACGGAGAATCTGAAGGACGCAGTTCAGAAGTTTACCGACGGCGCCGGTGTGGATGTGATCTTCGACTCCGCCTGCTATCCCGGCTCCCTCACCGCCGTGCTGGAGATGGGCATTCCTGCCAACGGGGCCACCATCGTCCCCATGGGCTTCTGCACCGCCCAGGAGGGCATCACTCAGGCCATGATCAACACCCGGGAGCTGTCCATCATCGGCACCCGCATGTCCTGCAACCAGTTCCAGCCCACCATCGAGCGCTTTGCCAAGCACGAGTACCAGCTGGACGGCATGGTGAGCCACTATATCCCCTTCAGCCAGGTGGGGCAGGTCTTTGAGAACATCATCCATCCCCCCAAGGATATGAAGAAGATGGTCATCGTCTTTGACGAGGAGTGAGCGCTGCCCCGTTTCCCCAATGTTTGAATTTAGCGGCCGGTGTGAAGCCGTTAAAGAGATATTCTGTGAGAAAAGCAAAGGATTAGGAGGATGTAACATGAACATGAAGAAAGTGCTTTCTGTGCTCCTGGCGGCCGGTATGATCGCCACTGTGGCCGCCGGCTGCGGCGGTTCCGGCGACGGCAGTGGTGCCGCCGGCGGCGCCAAGACCCTGCGCATCGGCGACAACTGGGGCGCCAGCCACCCCATGGCCGCCGCTCTGGACAACGTGTTCAAGACCCAGATCGAGGAGCAGACCAACGGCGAGATCACCGTGGAGGTCTATCATGACGGTCTGCTGGGCGACGAGGCCAACCTGTGGCAGAGCGTCCGCGACGGCTCCGTGGACTTCGTGGTGGTGGGCACCCCCATGAACCAGGAGTTCTCTGAGATGCTCATCTCTGACTGGCCCTTCCTGTACCGTGATCTGGAGCACGCTAAGGCTGTTTGGACCGGCGAGGTGGCCGATGAGGTGACCGCTGACTTCAACGAGTTCTTCCCCGAGGTGGAGATGCTCTCCTGGGGCCCCAACTCTGCCCGTACCTTCTCCTCCAGCAAGCCTCTGACCTGTGTGGAGGACTTTGCCGGCCAGAAGTTCCGTATGCCCAACAACCCCATCCACATCGGCATTGTGGAGGACCTGGGCGCTTCCGCTCAGGTCATCGGCCTGGGTGAGCTGTTCACCGCCCTGGAGACCGGCACCGTGGACGGCCAGGACAACGGCATGGTCACCATCGTGGACCAGAGCTTCCAGGAGGTCCAGAGCTATCTGCTGGAGACCAACCACATCATCGCCACCCTGGAGATCATCGCCAACAAGACCACCATGGACTCTCTGACCGAGGAGCAGCAGACCATCGTGCGCGACGCCGCCAAGGCCGCCGCTGTCCAGGCTTGGGACGACTACATCGCTTCCATTGACGAGGACCGCGCTGCCATTGAGGAGGCCGGCGTCACCGTGACCCAGCTGTCCGATGAGGAGCGCACCAAGATGATCGACGCCATCCAGCCCACCATTGACACCCTGCTGGAGGAGAACGCCGACTGGGCTCCCGCTCTGATCGAGAAGATTGAGGCTGTCCAGTAAATTCCCCGCTTTCCCCACGCGGTCCGCGTTTCCCGTTTCCGCTTTGTACTAAGGCGGGAGCGGGCGCGGCCCCGGAATTTTGAATTCTCTGCATGCGACCGCGCCCCGGGCAACGGGGCGCGGCCCCATATCACGCAGAAGGAGGTCCATTTATGTCCGACAGCAATCGCAAGCCCGGTGGTCTGGGCGGCGCGGTGGACAAGCTGTTTCGCGCCATCGAAATCCTGATCGCTATTTTCCTGGGTGTGATGATCTTCTTCACCTTCCTGAACGTGGTGCTGCGCCAGTTCGGCATCGGCTTCGCTCAGACGGAGGAGATCTCCCGCATCTGCTTCATTTACCTGATCTACCTGGGCTCCATCATTGCCGCCCGGGAGAACCAGCACCTGATGATCGATACCCTCATCGGCAAGCTGCCGGAAGTGGGGCAGAAGATCCTGTATGTGATCATTCAGGGCCTGATCATCTGGCTGATGGCCACCCTGACCAACGGCGCGTTTACCAACGCCTGGAACAACCGCAACGACTTCTGGGTGGCTACCCACATCCCCGTGTTTATGGTCCACTTTGCCGGCGTCCTGCTGGGCGTGTCGGTGATCATCATTTCCATCGTGAATCTGTACCGCATGTTCGTCAAGAAGGAGCCGGTCATGGAACTGCTCACCGGCCACAGCGACTCTGACGATCCCACGGCGGCGGAAGGAGGCGGCCTGCAGTGATCATTGCCGTATTTATTGTTTCTATGCTGGCGGGCATCGCCATCGGCCTGCCCATCGCAATGGCCCTGCTGCTGTGCGCCATCTGCACCGCCATGGCCATGGGCGGCGGCGTTGCCAACCCCACCATTATTGCCCGTACCCTGATGCAGGGCTCCGACTCGGTGACCATGATGGCTCTGCCCTTCTTCATTCTCGCCGGCGAGATCATGAACCAGGGCGGCCTGACCAAGCGCATCATCAACTTCTGTAACATTTTCCTGGGCCGCATCCGCGGCGGCTTGGGCTACGTGACCATCTTCGCCTGCCTGATCTTTGCCGCTCTGGTGGGTTCTGCCGTGGCCGCCTGTGCGGCTCTGGGCGCTATGCTGATCCCCATGATGGTCAACTCCGGCTATAACCGGGAGGAGTCCTCCGCTCTGGTGGCCAGCGCCAACCTGGTGGCTCCCATCATGCCCCCCTCCGTGCCCATGATCGTCTACGGCGTGTCCGCCGGTGTGTCCATCAACTCCATGTTTATGGCCGGCATCGCCCCCGCCGTGTAGGCCTGCGTGGTGTGGTTCTTCCGCAGCCACAAGAAGGGCGTGGTGCCCACCACCGAGCACTTTGTGCCCCCCACGCCCAAGGAGGCTCTGAAGATCTTCGGCGGCGGCATCTGGGCCCTGCTCCTGCCTGTCATCATCCTGGTGGGCCTGCACTCCGGTAAGTTCACCGCCACTGAGGCGGGCGTCATTGCCTGTGTCTATGCCCTGCTCATCGGCCTGCTGGTGTACCGGGAGCTGAAGATCAAGAATCTGGGCAAGGTGTTCGTCAACGCGGCCAAGACCTCCGCCGTGGTCATGTTCCTGGCGGCGGCGGCCAACGTGGCGGCCTACTACATGACGGTCTCCCGTATCCCCCAGATCCTCACCGGAGGCCTGGAGGGACTGGTGGAGAACCGCACCCTGTTGATGATTGTCCTCATGCTCATCGTCATCGTGGTGGGCCTGGCTATGGACGTGACCCCCAGCATCCTGATTCTGACCCCCATTATGATCCCCTTGGTGGAAGCGGCCGGCATCAACAAGGTTTACTTCGGCGTGTGCTTCGTGCTGATGAACGTGCTGGGTCTGACCTCTCCCCCTGTGGGACCGGTTCTGAACGTTGCCTGCGCCGCGGGCAATGTGAAGATGGACAAGATCATTGGTCCCACAATGCCCTATTTCATTTCTCAGACAATTCTCTGCTTCGCCCTGGCGATTTTCCCCTTCCTGGTGGAGGTCCCCATGGGTTGGTTCGGGGCGGCATAATTGTCCCATCTGAATGACCCTGCCTATCCTGGACAAAGTGTCCTGGATGGGCAGGGTCATTTTGTTTCTGAACTCGCTGCGCCGCAATGGGTTCAGGATTTTTCACGCAGGCTATGTTACCGGCCAAATATAAGCAGGGGAAAACTGAAATACAAACGTGTAAATGGCGGGCTTTGGACTCCGCGTCACATGAGGATCCCTGAATTCAGGCATCATTTTTATCAGTGCAAGATGAAGAAGCGCGGCAATATCTGATGCAATGGTAGATTCCTGTTTCTGTGTGTGTCATTGAAGCAAAGATCGGGTATCGGTCATAAAACCTTCAATTTGGTCTGCCATGTCCCGACCGATATACCTGAGGTCCTCTCCATCTTCCAGGTGCATACCGCTCCCGCCTTGAAGCGTGATCCAGAGCAGGGCCATGCACAGCAGGCCGACAAAAGCCACGATTACCGCGGGAACCACGATCATCAGGATATTGGAACAGAACAGACGCTTTTTGATGGTCATTCTCACCGCCCCCTTCCTGCACCTGGTATCATAGCACATTTTTCTCCGCTATTCTTAAACTGCAAATAAAATATGGAGAACTGCACAGAATGTGGTGCATCTGTCAAGAGAAAGTGACACTAAAAAGGAGTATTTGTCAGAAGCCCTGTTTGTGTTTGAACCGAACGGGGCTTTTGCAGTCCCAGGCAGCGGCAGGACGGCAGTGATTCAAAACGTGCGCATAAGCATCGAGAAGCGCTGGAGCATTATGGGCGTGGACCGGAGCAGAGTCAAGATAAGTCGTTCCAGCTTTGAGAATCATCATGCCGGTGACCACGAGCAGAAGGGGGGCGGCACTCCCCCCTTCGGTATTGGAAGGCTCAGGGCGGCGGAGACGCTCTTCCGCCATTCAGTGAAAAACGGAAGACACACTCAGATGTGTCTTCCGTTTGTTTGTGATCAGAGAAAAGGGGAAAAGGTTCCGTTACCTGCCTGGGCTGCTTTTGCAGCCGCACATGCGGCAAAGATACTGGGCCGGTCTGCACCGGGGGCGTGTTTTCCTGGGTGGTTATACCATCCGGCACAGCATGGCGGCGCCCACCACGCCGGCGTCGTTGCCCAGACTGGCCCGCACCACCTTGGGCAGACGGTCCTTGTCAAAACAGCCCTTATGGACCAGCTCCCGCACGGGGTCCAGCAGCAGGTCGCTGTCCGCGCTGCTCACCCCGCCGCCCAGGCAGATGACTTCGGGAAAGAGAATGTTGCTCAGGCTGATCAGGCCGTAGGAGAGCTCTTTTTGATATTCCTCCAGCACCTGGAGAGCGGTCTCATCCCCAGCCCGGGCCGCCTGGAAGGGGGTGCGTCCCTCGACCCGGTCCAGACTGCCGCCGCACACCTCCCAGAGAAGGCTCTTGGGGGAGGCCTCCATGGCCGACCGGGTCATGCGGATGAGCGCGGTGGCGGAGCCGTACTGCTCCCAGCAGCCCAGGCCGCCGCAGCCGCAGGGCAGGCCGTTGGGGTGTGTCATCAGATGGCCTGCCTCCATGCCAGCGCCGCCCAGGCCGGTATAGAGCTTTCCGCCCCGCACCAGTCCGGTTCCAATGCCGGTGCCCAGGGTGACCATGACCACCGGGTCACAGCCCTTGGCGGCTCCCGCCCAGTATTCCCCCGCGGCGGCGCAGTCGGCGTCGTTGCCCAGATGAACGGGAATGTTCAGTTCCCTTTGAAACAGCTCCCGGAAGGGGGTGTCCCGAAAGGGCATGTTGGGGGTTTTCACCACAGTGCCCGCCTCATTGTCCACCAGACCGGGGATGCCTGCGCCTGCGCCCTCCACGTCCTCCAGAGAGACGCCGCCCTCCTGAGCGGCACGGACAGACAGCTGGGCCAGCTGGGACACCAGCTCCTCCGCGGACCAGCTCCGATTCACAGGGCAGGCGGACTTGTGGAGAATGGTCCCCTCCTGATCCACCAGACCGGCCACCAGATTGGTGCCTCCCACATCAATTCCAATATACACGGTCAGCCCTCCTCGTCCATGAGCTTTTTGAAGTGCTCGTCCATGTGGCCCAGCTTCCGGCTGCGGTTGTTGATGGCTGCAACCTCCAGAATGCTGGCCAGATTCCGGCCGGGTTTCACCGGAATGGTAACAGCCGGGACCTCCACATCCAAAATTTCGGTGGTGGCTCCCTCCAGGCCAAACCGGTCGTACACCGCGTGGTCATCCCAGGGTTCCAAAGTGACCACCAGGTCGATTTCCTGCTCCATTTTGATTACCCGCATGCCGAACAGGCTGCGCACATCCACCACGCCGATGCCCCGCAGCTCCATATAGTGGCGGATCAGATCCGGGGCATTGCCTATGAGGGTGTTGTGGTTGGTTACCTTGATCTCCACCGCGTCGTCGGCGATGATCCGGTGGCCCCGCTGGATGAGCTCAATGGCCACCTCGCTCTTGCCCACGCCGGACTCCCCCTGGATGAGCACTCCTTCGCCGTAAATCTCCATGAGCACGCCGGAGCGGGTGATCTGGGGAGCCAGGTGGTTGAACAGGCTGCCGATGAGGCGGCTCATAAAGGCGGAGGTGTGCTCCGCCGTGCGCAGCACTGTGCGGTCGTGCTTGATGGCCATTTCCATGCACTCGGGGTAGGGTTCCAGAGCCCGGGTGAGGATCAGGGCCGGCACCGGATAGGACAGCAGCTTGTCAAAGCTGGTCCGCCGCTCCTCCGGGGTCATCTGGTTCAGGAAGGTGTGCTCAGTCAGGCCGATGACCAGCAGCCGCCGGGTGTCAAAGTGCTCAAAAAAGCCGCTCAGAGGCAGGCCGGGCCGGTTTACATCCAGAGTGGTCAGGGGGGTGTCCTCATAGTCGGGCCCCTTGTGGAGAATCTCCAGATCAAATTCCCGGATGATCTCTCCCAGCTTTACGCTTTTCGTATGTTCTGCCATTGGATTGTCCTCCTTCGCTTCGTCACTTGGCGCTTTTGCTTAGTATATCCTATCTCTTTCCATTTCGCAAGGGCTCCCGGCGTTTTCTGCCGGTTCTTTCTCCCGGGGTGCAGCAAAAAAATTTCAGCCCCTTTGAAAAAAATCCTTGCATTTCCCTAAATTATCTGGTAATATATCATTCGATGCTTCATTGGAAAGCGTACTCTCATAGCGAGGAGGTAAGCAACATGGCCAAATGCGAATTCTGCGACAAGGGCGTCACCTTCGGCATCCAGGTTTCCCACTCCCACCGCCGTTCCAACCGCACCTGGAAGCCCAACGTGAAGCGCGTGAAGGCGATCGTGAAGGGAACTCCCACTCACGTGTACGTCTGCACCAGATGCCTCCGTTCCGGTAAGGTCACCCGCGCTGTGTGATCGGTATATGGCAAGTTAAATCCCCTGTGGTATTCCACAGGGGATTTCCTTTTTTATGATGCGCCCTCCAAAAACTCCACCGCCCGGTCTACCGCCTGGCGCACATGGGCGGACAGGCTCGACTCCTGCACCCCGGCCACCACCACGCCGCAGCTGTTCATGGGGACGAGGAACTTTTTGGCCCGGCAGCCCCCCACCGCTTCGGCCATCCTGGGAGTCACCTCGCCCAGGATGGCGTGAGCCACCACGATGCCCAGGGGGCCCAGCACCACGTCCGCGTCCATAACCCCTCGGACCACCGGGTTTTCTCCCGTGGCCACCTGAGAGGCCCCTGCCTTCTGCATGGCGGAGGAGGCGATGCCGTTGGTGCCGATGGCCAGCAGCTCCGCCTGGGGCAGGCGGGCCCTCACTTCCTCCACCAGCAGCTTGCCAAGCCGGCCGCCCTGGCCGTCGATTACTACAATTTTTGCCATATAAAAATTCCTCCGCTCATTTCTGATTTCTTTCTATTCTGTGCCGGGACATCGTGCATAAGAAACAGACCTGTCCGCATAGATTCCACGGGGAGGTGTTTGCCGTGTCCTTTTCTCTGCCCTCCGGCCCGCTGATCTCGGGAGCGGCGGCGGCCGCCGCCGCGCTGGCTCAGGGCCGCTCCCGGGAGGAGCTGGAGCGGATGGCCGCCTTCTTCTCCCTGCTGGGGGAGATGCTGGACGCCTTCGCCCTGGACGCCCCCGGGGAGGGGCCGGTCATCGATCCATGAAGGATCGGATCTGCTCCATGTTCTCCATGCCCTGCTGATAGCCCTCGGCCCACAGCATACGCAGCTTGTCCACGTTGTGCTCGATGCGCCCCACCCCGTGGAGGGTGTTGGGGGCGATGACCAGGGCCTTGCCCTCCTTCTCCAGCTGGAACAACTCCGCACGGTTCTGGTTGTCCCGCTCCGGCCGCTCCTCCATGGTGCGGCAGAAGTTGGGGTACTCCCGGTAGCGGCGCTGAATCAGGGGGAGGAGCCTTTCCGGCTTCCGGACAAAGCTCCGGGGCTTGGTGAGAATGACCACCACCCGGTCGCACCCCTGCTCAAAGGCCCGGCGGTAGGGCACCGCGTCGGCCGCACCCCCGTCCAGATAGGGCTTGCCGTCCAGGTGGAACACCGGGAACATGAGGGGCATGGCACAGGTGGCCTGGAGGAGGCGGAAGTGTTTGTCCTCGGTGGTGACCTCCTTGTATTCGGCCTGGCCGGTCTCCAGGTTGGTGACCCCGGCCTCCACGTGGCCGGGGAACGCCTCATAGGTCTGGTAGTCGAAGGGCACCAGCTCGTTGGGAATGGTGCAGTAGGAGAACTCCAGACCGAAGTAGCTGCGGTTGTGCCGGTCCACCAGGTTGTTCAGCCCCATGTACCGCCGGTCGTTCACAAACCGGGTCAGGATCTCCAGATTCCGCCGGGGCTGTTTGGAGACGTAGCTCACCCCGTAGGCGATCCCGGCGGACACCCCCACCACATAGTCCGCCATCACGTTCTTCTCCAGCAGGGCGTCAAAGACGCCGGTGGAAAAAATGGTCCGAAGGGCCCCGCCCTCCAGCACCAGTCCGACTTTCATGCTCTGGTCCTCCTTGCTTATTTCCTGGCAGGGGCGGCCTCTGACCGCCCTGTATCTTTCCTGATACTATTATACGGAATCCCGCCGCCTTTGCAAGGGGGAACCGTTGACAACCTATCGTTTCAGTAGTATGATCAGGTCAGACATTCCATAGGAGGGAACTGCTATGCCTGCCATTGCGCACAATCTGGAAGAACTGATCGGCCACACCCCCCTGCTGGAGCTGAACCGCTACGGCGCCAAGCACCAGTTTCAGGCCCGGGTGCTGGCCAAGCTGGAATATTTGAATCCCGCCGGCTCCGCCAAGGACCGGGTGGGCCTGTCCATGATCCTGGACGCGGAGGAGAAGGGGCTCCTGAAGCCCGGCGGGGTCATCATCGAGCCCACCTCCGGCAACACGGGCATCGGCCTGGCCAGTGTGGCGGCCGCCCGGGGTTACCGGGTGATCCTCACCATGCCCGACACCATGAGCGCCGAGCGCCGGGCCATGCTGGCCGCCTACGGGGCGGAGCTGGTCCTCACCCCCGGGGCCCAGGGCATGCAGGGGGCGGTGGACAAGGCCCAGGAGCTGGCCCGGGAGCTGCCCGGCAGCTTTATCCCTGACCAGTTCGGCAATCCCGCCAACCCGGAGGCCCACTACCGCACTACCGGCCCGGAGATCTGGGCGGATACGGACGGCAAGGTGGACGTGTTTGTGGCCGCGGTGGGCACCGGCGGCACCATCTCCGGCACCGCCCGGTACTTGAAGGAGCAGAACCCCGCCCTCCAGGTGGCGGCGGTGGAGCCCGACGCATCCCCCCTCCTCTCCGGCGGGCAGGCGGGCCCCCATCAGATCCAGGGCATCGGGGCCAACTTCATCCCGGACACCCTGGACCGCTCCATCTATGATCAGGTGATCCGGGTGACAGACCAGGACGCCCTGGCCACCGGCCGGGAGATCGTCCGGACCGAGGGAATTTTGGTTGGCATCTCCTCGGGAGCAGCCCTGTGGGCGGCGGGCGAGCTGGCCAAAAAGCCGGAGTACGCCGGGAAGACCATCGTGGTGGTCCTGCCCGACTCCGGGGACCGGTACCTGTCCTCCGCCATGTTTGCATAACAGAACACAATGGAAAAAGGCCCCTTAAGGCCGTCCGAAGCGGATATTTCTCCCCTCCGGACCCCTTAAGGGGCCGCGTGTTTCTGGTTGCCTGCGCGGGGTCCGCCCAAAGCGGAAATTTGAGACCTGGCATGGCGTGGAAGTT
>CASFKT010000073.1 GCA_949295195.1 uncultured bacterium
TTCCGCCGCAGCTTTCGGTCCACCCGCTGTCCCACCGGAGCGGCGGGCGGCACCGAGTTGTCACGAAAGATCTGACTCAGGTGGTAGAGCAGCCGGGTGGCCGACAGGAATACATTTCCTCTCCTTCACTCTTATTTTTGTACTTGACTCGTTCTGTTCCTCCTGGTAACAAAAAACGGGGCCGTGTCAACTGCCATCTGGCAGGATACGGCCCCGTTTAGTTTAATATTGGGTTTAGAAATTCATTTGTGGTTTCTGATTTTGTGCCTGCTCCAGTCTGGACTGGAGGTCCGGGATTGGTGTACTCGATCTTCGTTCTGGCTGTCTGGATGGCCTTCAGTTGGCCGCTGTCCGGCCCCGGGCCTTCCTCCAAGAAGTAATCTGTGGCTCGGTACAGCTCCGTGAGTTCCTCCGGTGTGAACAGCTGGGCCCTGGAGATCAGGCCGGAGCGGACGGCGAAATCCTGCTTAGCGCTTTGAAAGTGATCTTCATAGTAGTGGCCATGGCTGACTCTGGTACGGTCGTAGTCCCAGACCCAGGTGACAAATTGGTAACCCTGCCCGTTTTCCCGTTCCCGGCCAGCGAGCACTACGCCGCCGAAGTCCGCCAGCAGGCGGAAGTCCTCACGCAGACCAGATGTGTGAAGCAACGGAGCGTTTTTCACCGCCTCCACATATTCATACACCTCGTCCGCAACTACAGCCACCTGATGGTACAGCCCACTGGCCTCCTCGCTTTTGCTTCCGGCTGGAAGATGGAACACATCGCTGGCCGATGAAACGGAGAGGACAGGCTGGGCTTTGAGCATGATTTCCAACTGCGCATCTTTTCCGTTGACTGACTCAATGCCGTATTTTGATAATCTCCGGGACAACTCTGCAAAAAATTTATTTTTCATCTTGACTCCTTCCCTTGGTACAAAAAATTTAGATGTCTTCTCAACTTGGCTTACGACAACTGTGCAAAAAGGATTGTCTTATCCCTCCCGGCATAACTCAGTTCGGTGCCCTTTTTCGTTGAGAGATTTCAAAAGGGGCGCCGGACTTTTTACTTGGTATTGTGGGAAACAAAAAGGCCCTGATCTGATGGTTCTATAAAACCAACAAATCAGGGCCTGAGTTTTTGTATATCTTTTTTCGTATTTCTGCCTTCCCATGTGATCCGAAAAAGGGCGCCGATTGGAACAAAACTAGATAATATTGAGGAGAAGCCGCGAAATAGGAGGTTCAAATCCCTTCAGCAGCCAGTTTTCCGAAAAAATATCTATGGAATAAACAGCAGTTTTCGAGCAGTAAAAAAAGCCGCTACCTCTTGATACTCTAGGCGTTCAGCCTAAAATATCTAGATTGTAGCGACTTTGTGGTGCGCGAGGCGGGAGTCGAACCCGCACGCCCTTGCGAGCACTGGCACCTGAAGCCAGCGAGTCTACCAATTCCACCACTCGCGCAGAGGTGATTTTGAGATTTTCTTTCTTTGAATTTTCCGCCGCCGCTGTCCAAAAGTTTCTGGAATTTTTTGAAGGGAAATTTATAAAAATCTTAATCCCGCCTTCAAGGAACCTTATGCACCTCCTGTTATGCTGAGTACAGAAGAAGGGGGGAGGCACCCATGTTATACGAGGAAAAGACGGTCTACATCCTGCTCACTCGGTCGGGGACCTGGTTTTCCCGGCTGATCCACCTGGCCACCGACGACTGCTACACCCACGCCTCCATCGGCCTGGATGGCCCCGGCGGCCCATTTTACAGCTTTGCCCGGAAGTATGAGCGCTTCGCCCTCCCGGCGGGGCTGGTGATGGAGGAGGTCTGTCTGGAGGTCCAGACCAAACGACAGCAGATCCCCTGCTGCCTCTATGAACTGAGGGTTCCGCTTCCGGTCTATGACCGCCTGCGCCGTGAGATCGACCGAATGTATGCGCAGAAAGACCGGTATCACTACAATCTGCTGGGGGCGCTGACCTGCTATTTCAATTATCCCCTGCCCCGGGAGAACCACTACTTCTGTTCCCAGTTTGCGGCCTCTCTGCTGGAGCGCTCCGGGGCGGTGGAGCTGGGCAAGACGCCGGATCTGGTCCGGCCCGCCGACTTCTGCCGGATCGACCGGTTCCGCCCGGTCTATCAGGGAGAGCTGGGGAACCTGCGGAGGCGGTCCCGGCATAAGAGAGAGGTGTGCGCAGCACAGCTCCTCGCAACTTAGCAAAAAACCACTGCGGAGATGTATCCGCTCAAGTTGAGGCGGGGGAGCTCGAGGGGGTGGCAGCCCGCCTCGAGTGGGATCAAATGCCCCGGAATCCTTGCACAGCAAGGCTTCCGGCAAGCGAAGCGCGGACTTTTGCGCCGCAGTGCGGCGCAAAAGTAACGGCATTTTTCAGGCTGTCGGAAAAGTCCTGGGACTTTTTCGACAGCCTGCGAGGAGGTGTGCACAGCACACCTTCTCGCTCACATTTTTTGGGGATCGGCGGGCAGGACGATCCGCCCGCGGAAACATCCCCCGCTCTGTATAATCTCAAACCGCCCGCCGTGGGTTCGCGCGATCTGCTCCACCAGCTTCAGGCCGGTCCCGTGGGGGGCGGAGCCATCCTCATTGAGGCCGGATGGGGGAGCAGGGGGCGGAGCGTCCGGCGCGCCCGGTCCTCCGGCGCTATCCACCTCCAGCGCGTACTCCTTCCCCAGAAGAGCGAGTCGGACGGTGATGGCGCACCCGTCCGGGTTGTGGCGCACCCCGTTGTTCATAAGATTCATCAGGGCCCGCTTCAAAAGCCCCTCGTCGGCCAGGAGGGTGATCTTTTCTGCCTCCGGGGGGATGTCCAGGCCCAGAGTGTACCGGTCCTCCAGACCGCCGTTAATGAGGTCGGCCGCCGCCTGACGCACCAGGGCCGCCGGACGGAGCCGGGCCCTCCGCAGGGGCTGCATCTCATAGTCCAGGCGCATGGTGAGATTCAGGTCGTTCACCAAATCCCGGATGGTCTGGCTCTGGCGGCGGATGATGGCCGCCTGCTCCCGCCGGGCGGGGGGGAGGGCCGGGTCCTCCTCCAGCTGGTTGGCGTAGCCCATGACCATGGACAGCGGGGTGCGGATGTCGTGGGAGATGCCGTTGATCCAGTTGGACCGGGCGGCGTCCCGCACCTGCTGGGCCTGCCGGAACCACTTCCGGAGGAACAGAAAGGCCAGCCCCAGCACGCAGCCGATGGCCAGAAAAAAGAGGAACATAAACCACAGGGGGATCTGGAGCAGAACATCCATGCCCATGGACATGTCGTGCTTCCACACGCTCCCCTTGGGGGCACCGATCACCAGCAGGCCGTCCTCCCGCACCCGGCACTGGACCGGGTAGTCGTTCAGATACCACCGGGTGAAGGAGGCCACGTCGGTGAGGCTGTACTCCTCCGGCACGTCCGCCGGCTTCCGCAGGGACCAGGCCACCTGCCCGTCCGGGCCGATGAGCATGGCCCAGCGCTCTTCTCCCAGCAAATCCTCTCCCGTAAAGGCGTAGTCTCTCCCCGTCCAGGTGAGGGCGGCGGACACCTTCTCCGAGGGGGCGGTCCAGTCCCGGCCGGCGCTCATGTTATAGAAGATAAAGGCCAGCAGCCCGGCCGCCGTGAGGACCACGATCAGCAGGGCGGAGGCCGCCACCAGTCCCGCCGCCTTCATCCAGTTCCTCGCTCTCATGCCTGTTCCTCCCGGGCCAGGCGGTAGCCCAGCCCCCGCACGGTGAGCAGGTACCTGGGGTGGGAGGGGTCCGCCTCGATCTTCTCCCGCAGGCGGCGGATGTGGACCATCAGGGTGTTCTCATACCCCACAATGGGGCCGTCCCAGAGAGCGGCGCACAGGGCGTCGATGGTGACGATGTTCCCCCGGTTGTCCGCCAGCTTTTTCAGCAGGGCGAACTCCTTGGCGGTGAGGGAGACCTCCCCCGACGGCCGGGTCACCGTGCCTGTCCCCCAGTGGACGGTGGCCGGGCCCAGAGACAGGACATCGCCCGCCTGCCGCCCGCCGTACACCCGCCGCAGCACCGCCCCCAGCCGCAGGAGCAATTCCTGGGGGAGAAAGGGCTTTGTGATGTAGTCGTCCGCCCCAAGCCCCAGTCCCTGGAGCCGGGCCGCGTCCTCGTCCCGGGCGGACAGGTACAGCACCGGCACATCCCCGAACCGCCGCAGCTCCGGCAGGAGGGAGAACCCGTCTCCGTCAGGGAGCATCACGTCCAGCAGCACCGCGTCCGGCCGCTGGGCCGCCATAGCCGCCCGGGCCTGGGCGCAGTCGGCGGCCTCCGCCACCTCATACCCCGCCCCGGTGAGCAGGCTGGCCACCATCCGCCGCAGCTCGGGCTCGTCGTCCACCAGTAAAATCAGTTTTTTCATATTGATCACCTATTTTTAGGATACCACAGGTTTCATCCCGGCGCACCCCCTGGAGGCAAAAAGTAAGGGAAACGTAAGGTGGCCTTCATGGGCGTGTAAGGTGAGAACGCTACAATAGGAGCATCTCACAAGGAGGTGTTTTTCCTATGGCAGACATCGTGCAGACCCGTGGCCTGTGCAAGCAGTACGGCAAGGTCATGCGGGTCAATCGCTTGGATTTGCAGGTCCCGGAGGGGGCCATCTACGGATTTCTCGGCCCCAACGGGGCGGGCAAGTCCACCACCCTGAAAATGATCCTGGGGCTGGTCCGCCCCACGGCGGGGTCCATCTCCGTCTTTGGAAAAGAGGTCAACGGGCACAACCGCCTGGACATGCTCAGGCAGGTGGGCAGCCTCATTGAGAGCCCCAGCTACTACGGCCACCTCACCGGCGAGGAGAATCTAAAGGTGGTCCAGACCCTGCGGGGGGTGCCGGAGAAGGACGTGTATGAGGTGCTGGAGATTGTCCGGCTGGAGGGGCAGCGAAACAAAAAGGTGGCCCACTACTCCCTGGGCATGAAGCAGCGGCTGGGGCTGGCCGCCGCCCTGCTGGGGTTTCCCCGGCTGCTGATCCTGGACGAGCCCACCAACGGCCTGGACCCGGCGGGCATCCAGGAGATGCGGGAGCTCATCTGCTCCCTGCCCGCCCGGTTCGGCATGACGGTGCTGGTGTCCAGCCATCTTTTGAGCGAGATCGACCAGATGGCCGACCATGTGGGCATCATCCGGGAGGGGGAGCTGGTCTTTCAGGACACCCTGGAGACTCTCCACCGGCACAGCCGCCACAACCTGGCCCTGCGCACCGGGGACAACGAGGGGGCCCTGAAGCTCCTCCACCAGAGCCGGGTTCCCTGCGCCCAGGAGGAGGACTATATTCTGCTCCCCCGGCTGGACGACCCGGACGCGGCCAAGCTCATCCGGTACCTGATCGGGCACGGGGTGGACGTGCTCCGGCTGGAGGAGCGGCAGAAGAGCCTGGAGGACATCTTCCTGGAGCTCACCGGCGGAAAGGCGGCGAGCCTATGAGCACCCTGGTCCGTCTGGAATTTTACAAGTGCCGCCGGCGGCAGATCTTCCTCATCTGCGCCGGACTGCTGGGGGCCGAGCTGGTGTGGTTCGGGGTCTACCTGGCCCGGCAGGACCCGGAGGACCTGCTCCAGGGCTGGATGCTTACCCTCTATAATCTGGCCATGGTGGACGCCATCCTGTTTCCCCTGGGCACCGCCGTCCTGGCCAGCCGCAACTGCGAGATCGAGCACAAGGGGACCACATTGAAGCTGCTGGAGACAGTGACCACCCCGGGGCGGCTGTACGCCGCCAAGCTGATCTGGGGGGCGCTGGTGCTGGGGGCCCTCTCCCTGGTACGGACCGTCCTCTTTGCGGCCCTGGGGGTAATTATGCAGTTTCCCGGCGGCGTGCCCTGGAGCCGCTTTGCCTGGTTTACGCTCATCACCTGGGGGGTGTCCATGGTGCTCTTTTTTCTCCAGCAGGGGCTGTCCCTCCGCTTTGCCAACCAGGCCATCCCCCTGATCTGCGGCATTTTCGGCAGCTTTGCGGGCCTGCTCTCCCTGCTGTTCCCGGTGGGCATTCAGCGGGTGATCCCCTGGGGGTACTACGGCCTGATGTCCCTGGCGGGGATGCACTGGGACGAGGCCACCCGGTTCACCGCCTTCTACTGGCGGGTCCCGGAGCCCCTGGACGTGGGGCTGCTCCTGGTGTGGGGAGTTATCTTTCTGGCGGTGGGACGGACTCTGTTCGTCCGAAAGGAGGTCTGATTATGCTGCTGCGTTCCATCCGGGCGGAGCTGATGAAGTGCCGGAGAAGCCCCGTGTGGCTGGCCTTCGTGGTGCTCCCCCTGTTCCCGGCTATTCTGGGGACGGTCAACTATCTGGGCAATCTGGAGGTGCTGAAAAGCCAGTGGTACAGCCTCTGGACCCAGCATGTGCTGTTCGCCTCCCTGTTTTTCCTCCCCGCCCAGCTGGGGGTGTTCTGCGCCTGGCAGTGGCGGCTGGAGCACACGGACCACAACTGGAACCAGGCCATGACCGCCCCGGTCCCCGCCCGGGACCTGTACCTGGCCAAGCTCATCCTGGCGGCGGGGGTGTCCTTTTTGGCCCAGGCGGCCATCGGAGTGCTCTTTGTGCTCTCCGGCAAGCTGGCAGGGCTCACCGACCCGATCCCGCCGGAGCTGCCCGGCTGGCTGTTCTTCGGAGCTCTGGGCGGCGCGGCGGTGTGCGCTTTGCAGCTCTACCTGTCCCTGGTCATACGGGCCTTTGCCATCCCGGTGGCCATAGCCCTGGTGGGAGGCATCGCCGGGCTGATGCTCACCTCCCAGGGGCTTGGGTACGCCTTTCCCTACTCCCTGCTGTGTCTGGGGATGCGGGCCAACAACCCCGCGATGGCGCTGGACCTGGGGCCGTTTTTGCTGGGGTGCGGGGTTTATATTTTGATGTTCTTTGCCCTGTCCGTCCGGCACCTGAGCCGGAGAGATGTGACGGCGGGGTGAGTGTTTTTTGGGGGGGCTTTCAGGGAATTTCGCCGCCCCGGCGGCGAGTTCCTTTTCCACGTGGAAAAGGAACCAAAAGACGCTAGGGGGCGGGCGCAATCGGCAGGTTCGGCAAAAGCCTCCCTGCCTCCCTGCCGCCCTCCCCCTAGAACCCCTATTTTACGAGAGCGCCAATTAGGCAGCCTTAACCGTGATTACAAAGGCGCGGGTGGCTCAGTCGACAGCCTGCTCCTCGTCTTTCGCTGCCGCCGGCTTAGCACCAATCGAGGGTTCGGCGCTCCCCTGGCTGAAAGCGCCTTTGTTTGCGGTGGGGCCCAAGTTGTGCGGAGAAGGCGGGATTAAATGCAAGCATTCCCCCTTAGGGGAAGGTGCCCCAGTGCGCACACTGAGGCGGATGAGGTTCGTCCATTCAAACCGCTGGCACCTTCCGCCGATCATAGGAATCGGGCGGCCCGGTGTACCGCCCCTACGGGCTGGAGTGGTTTCCCCTCGGCGGGCGACCGCAAGGGCCACCCCTGCGGCTTTACGGGAACCTTGCCTGAAATCTGGCGGGTGGGTGAGGACACCCTCCCCTACACAGATGCAGAAGCTCTCCCTCCTATTCGTAGGGGCCGGACACTGGCCGGCCCGCAGATGTGCGCGGCGCGTCCAGGAGGCCGCGCCCTACAGCCCAGCACCAGCCGTCACCTGCTCGACAAAGCCAGGCGCGGGCTTGAAACTGCAGTACCTGGAATTTTTCTCCCACCCAGGGCCCAGTGGCCCGGCGGGAATTTAAACACCCACTCAGATTTCTACGCGCCGGAAATTTTGCTCATCCTTACAGGTGCGCGCCCCCCGTAAAAGGGGGTCCGGGGAAAGCGGTCCTATGGACTTAGGCGGAGCGAAGCGGAGCTGTAGTCCATCGGCCGTGTCCCCGGCGATCCTTTGGGTACTTTCCCATCGCTGGGAAAGTACCTCGCCGCCCGCAGGCGGCGAAATCCTCCCTATATATAACAACCCCCTATTGACATTTTATTTAGACAACTGTAAAATAAAGAAAAAGACAACTGTCTAAATAAACTCAAAGGAGGGATGCGATATGAAACCGACCTACCCCCGCCTCCCCGACGCGGAGCAGGAGGTGATGAAAGCCCTGTGGGCCCTGGGGGACTACCCCGCCCACACCGGGGACATCGCCCAAAAGTTGGACAAGAGCTGGAAGGCCCCCACGCTGTTGAAGCTCCTCTCCCGCCTGGAGGAGCGGGGCTTTGTGGCGGGAACCAAGGAGGGGCGCGCCAACGCCTACACCCCTCTGGTGAAGGAGGCCGACTACCTCTCCAGCGAGAGCCGCTCCTTCCTGGAGCGCCTGCACGGGGGCTCCCTGTCCAGTCTGGTGGTCTCCCTGTACCCGGACACAAAACTGACCGAGGAGGATGTGGCCGCTCTGGAGCGGATCTTAGAGAAGGGGGAGAAGTGAGATGCTGGACAATTTAAGCGCGCTGGTAGAGAGCACGGTCGGCCTGAGTGTGTGTATCTTGGCTCTGCTGGTCCTGGGGCCTCTGCTGTCCAAGCGCTTTTCTCCCAAATGGCGCTATTATGCCTGGCTGTTGGCGGTACTGATCCCACCCATCGTCTCCGGACTTATTTCGGTGAGCCGCCCCGCTCTGATTCAGCTTCCGATTCCTCAGGTGGTGGAAGAAAACGCTTATGACCGGTACAATGCCCATGATTGGGACAATGAGCACATCATGGAGGCAGGTGGCGGCAGCGGCGGCGGCGCTACCGACATGCAGGGTCAGTGGTTCCGACACTACGTTCGATATGAAAATGAGGCGGGACAGACGGTAATCATTGAGGACAACGACTATGTCCGCAAGGTGACCGTGGGGGACGAGACCACCTACACCGTCCACTGGACGGGGGTGGCCTATGGGGCCTATCAGGCGGGGAGCCGGAGGAACCTGCTCCGGATGAGCAGCCTGGCGGGGGAGGAGGACCAGCTGGCCCTGGAGGCGGCCCGCCGGCGGACCGGCTGTGACCGGGAGGCGGAGCTGTACCGCTGTTCCGATATTCACACCCCACTGCTGATGGGTTTTCTTCATCCGGTGATCCTCCTGCCCGACAAAATGCCGGAGGGGAGCCTGGAGGCGGCTCTGTCCCATGAACTGACCCACTTGAAGAGAAAAGATACCGGCTACATGTTGATTCTTACGGTGGTTCGGTGCGTCCACTGGTTCAACCCCCTGGTGTGGCTCATGGTGCGCACGGCCCGGCGGGACATGGAGCTGTGCTGTGACTACGACCTGCTGAACGGCCAGGGGGAGGAGGCCCGCCGTGCCTACGGCCGGGCCATCCTGGACCAGATGACCGGGCGGGACCGGGGCTTTTCCGGCCTCACCACCGGGTTTTCCGGCAGTAAGAGAGAGGTGTTCGCCCGGTTCCGAGCCATGATGGATACCACTCCGAAGCGGAAGGGGCGTTTGGTCCTGGTACTGGCCGGGACGGCCATTGTGCTGTCTGGCTCTCTGGTGGCCTGTCAGGCAGAGACACAGCCCCAGACATGGACGGCTTGGGTGGATGCGATGGATCTGGAGGAGCGCACCGTGACCTATACACTGCTGGTAGACAGTATGGGAGAAGATATGGAGCGGACCGCCCCTCTGACAGAGGACGCCCAGCTGCTCCATACCTACGAGGGAGAGGCGTATCCGCTCAACCCGGAGACTTTGCGGTATACGCTGGATATGGCCCAGGATGGTCTGGCCGGGACCGTGGAACTGAACGGGCGGGGGGAGGTAGTCCGTGTGCAGATGAATGTCTCCTCCCAGCTGGACCTGACCGCCGCCGGACTGGACTTCACCGGCTACTGCGGAGAGGTGTATGCCGCGGGGATGGGAGGAGCGATGTTGCTTCACGGGGTAGCGGGGATCAGCGTGGACCCCTGCAATGAGCTGGGACAGGACTCGGACCACACCCGATACACCCTGCCCCTGGCGGAGGACGCTCAGATTTCAGCGACGGATATGCCGTTTCTCACCGGCCTGTCCAGCGCGCTTTACCCGGACCTCTTCCAACTCACGGTGGTGAACGGGGAAGTGACCGCCATTGAGGGGGTCTGGCCGGAGGCCGAGAACACGGTAACCCTCCCCATCGACCCGGAGGAGGAGACAACCTCCAACCCGGAGAATATGCCCGAACATGACCCTGATTTTTACGGAGAGAACGGGGCGGAGGATATGCCGGAATATGACCCGGGATTCTACGGGGAGTCCGGCGCCCAGCCCCTGGAGCCCGACGGGAGCGGGACGGCGTAAAGGGCGGGCGGCCCGGTGTGCCGCCCCTACAAAAGAGCGGATGGTGACCTGCCCCCTCATCCGCCCCAGTGTGCGCACTGGGGCACCTTCCCCCCAGGGGGGGGCTTACGGGCGGCCACATGGGGCCGCCCCTACGGCGAATCTGGAAGCGGTTCCTTCTTTCGTAGGGGCCGGACACTGGCCGACCCCCAGATGTATGCGGCGCGTCCAGGAGGCCGCGCCCTACAGCGCAGCACCAGCCGTCCCCAGCGGCGTTTTGGTGACTTTGCCGCCGCGGGCAAAGTCACTCGCCGCCCGCAGGCGGCGAAATCCCCTGCGAATATCCTCCTTCCTTGACAGTCCCTTATAAACCCAGTACAATTTTCTTGGAGATAAAAACACAGGACGGTTGGTAGTCCGTCCGCGGGCCGCGCTCCCGTCAGTAACCCTCCCTCCCGGGTCGTCCATTCTCCATATCTTTGGATATGGGAGGAAACTGAATATGGATCGGAATGAATGCCGTTTTACGGTGCTGTTCCAGCCCCCTTTTTGGGTGGGGATCGGGGAGCGGTGGACGGAGGAGGGCTATCAGGCCGCCCGGGTGGTGTTCGGGGCGGAGCCCTCGGACGCCCAGGTGTACCAGTGGGTGCTGACATCCTGGCACCGCCTGCCCTTCACCGCCGTGGAGGCGGGGGAGAGGCCCAGAGCCGTTCCCGCCAACCCCAAGCGGCTCCAGCGGGAGGCGGCGAAGGCGGCCCGGACCGCCGGAGCCTCCACCAAGGCCCAGGAGGCCCTCGCCCGGCAGCGGGAGGCGGAGGGCCTGGAGCGCCGCGCCCGGCGCTCTGCCCAGAGACGGGCGGAACAGGAGGAACAATTCCGGCTCCGGCAGCAGAAAAAGCGCGAAAAACGGCGCGGTCATTAGACCGCGCCGTTTTGATAGGCTCAGATTAAATGACTCCGGCCAGCACCAGGGCAAACAGCACGAAGGTGGCCAGCAGGGCCAGAGCGAACAGCGCGAAGCCGGCGCTGAACTTCTTTCCCTGGCTGCTCTGAGAGGGGGGCACC
This sequence comes from uncultured bacterium, assembly GCA_949295195.1. Lineage (GTDB taxonomy): Bacteria > Bacillota > Clostridia > Oscillospirales > Oscillospiraceae > Lawsonibacter. The sequence continues at coordinate 11,239 of CASFKT010000073.1, forward strand.
ACGCCGGAGCGGCGCAG
>CASFKT010000074.1 GCA_949295195.1 uncultured bacterium
CACCCGCAGGATCAGCTTTATGATAATCACCAGATAGCCCTTGAGCACCAGGCCGGACAGGATGGCGCTGGAGGCGGTGAAGGTGCTGGCGTGGGCGTCGGGCAGCCAGGCGTGGAAGGGGAACTGGGCGCTCTTGATGGACAGACCTAGGGTCATCAGCAGAGCGGAGACCACCAGTGGAATGAAGTAGGTCCGGCTCTCCGCCAGGGCGGCCACCGCCCCCTCCAGGCTGTCAAAGAGCAGATGCCCGGTGATGCTGTACAAAATGGAGATTCCCAGCAGAATGAGGCCGGACCCCAGACAGCTGAACATCAGGTACCGGATGGCTGAGAGGATGGAGCGGCCGCTCTCCCGGGCGGCCACGGCGATGCAGGCGGTCACCGCCGCAATCTCCACAAAGACGTAGGCGGTAAACAGGTCGTCGGTGTACACCATGGCCAGCAGCGCCCCGTACAGCAGCTGCATGAGCAGGCAGTACCACCCCAGCTGGTCGGAGCGCAGGGACTCCTTCAGCTCCCGGGCCCCGCCGGTGAGGGAGAGCACCATCACCAGGCTGAAGGTGAGGGCCAGCGCCGCCTCCAGGGGACCGGCTCGGAGCATGTTTCCCCACGGGGCGAGAAAGTGGCCCATCTGAAAGGTGAAGCTCTCCCCGGCCAGGCTCAGCTCCGCCAGAAGATAGGCCGAAGCCGCCGCCGCGGCCAGCTGCACCCCCCGCACCAGATTCAGGGCCCAGCGCCCATTGCGGAGCAGAGGGACCAGGATGGCGCTGACCATGGCCAGAAGGATGCTGAGAAACGGGATGTTATAGGACAAGGACAACGGCTTTCCCCCTCTCTCCTTGCAGCAGGTTTCAGTGATCGTTCTTCTCCCCGCCCTCCCGGGCCAGCATGAGAATCACGTCCAGATTCAAACTGTGGTACTTCCGGTACAGGCGGTGGGTGAGGGCCAGAAACAGGGCCGTGGTGCTCACCGCCACCACGATGCCCGTGAGCACCAGCCCGCCGGGCACCGGGTTGATGTAGGCCTCCGCCGCCGCTCCCGGCTCCACCATGGGGGCCTTCCCCCCGTCCACATAGCCCATAGCCGCCAGGAACAGGAAGACCGCCGTATCCATCAGGTTCATGCCGATGATCTTTTTGATGAGATTGGGGTGCAGGAACAGGGTGACGAAGCCGATGCTGAACAGCACCACCGCCGCCACGTAGTACCGCTGCTGCAGCAGCGTCTCGATCATTCCGTCTCCTCCTCTCCCGACAAAAACAGGATATAAAAGGTGTACATGGTACAGGCCACGATGATTCCAACGCAGATGTTCAGGGGTAGGATCAGCCCGCCGCTGAACAGCTCCCCCGGCGTCCCCTTGGGCACGTCCCGGCCCACATGGTTGCCCCCGGTGAAGAAGGAGTACCCCTTCATCACCCCATAGGCCAGCAGGCAGGCCGCTGTCAGAACCGTGGTCCGGCGGCTGGGCAGCAGCTGCTCCATCCGCTCCTCCCCCAGCACCAGAGAGGCCAGGATCAATCCGGCCCCCAGCACCGCGCCCCCGGAGAAGCCGCCCCCGGGGCTCAGATGGCCGTTGAGGACCACATAGACGCCAAAGAGGAGAATCACCGGCAGCAGGGACCGCCCCAGCAGACTGGTGAGCTGGTCGGGCCCCCGGAAGGTGCGCAGATGCCGTCTGGGGCTGTTCAGCAGCAGAATGGTGCTGGAGGCCGCGGCAAAGAGCACCGCCGACTCCCCGAAGGTGTCGAAGGCCCGGTAGTCCAGAATCATTCCGGTGACCGCGTTCACCGCCCCAGTCTCCTCCGCCCCCCGCTCCAGGTATCGCTCCGACACCTCATTGAGGGCGGGGACGGACGGGTCGCCGAAGGCGGGCAACTCCAGGGCCACCACCAGAAAGACCGCCGCCAGCACCAGTGTCACCGCCGCGCTGAGAACCCAGTACAGCTTGATCTGCTTTTTCAGCCGGCCGGGGCGGTGTCTGAGGTGCTCCTGTCCCGTCAGATCCGGCGGGACCGGGTCCGGGCTGTGGGGCGCCGGGGCGGTGTCCGGGATCAGCCCCTTGGCCCTCCGTTCCTTCCAGCGCATGAGGCGGTAGGCCCCGAAGTCCATCTCCCCGTGGGCGTCCATGTACTCCAGATACTCCTGAAACTCCTGCCGGGCCGGGTCCTCGGGCCCCTCAGGGCCGTCGGCCTCCTCCCCGCCGGCCCAGCGGAGAAAGCGCTCATACCAGCTCTCTCTGGTGGGATCAGTCTTCATCCCGCTCCATCCCCTTCAATCCGTTGATCTTCCGCAGGGTGAGGAAAAACAGCAGAGTGGTCACCCCGGCCCCCACCGCCGCCTCGGTCACCGCCAGGTCGGGGGACTCCAGCAGGAACCACAAAAGAGACATCACCGCCGAATAGGCCATAAAAATGATCACCGACGACACCAGCCGCCTGCACAGGATGGCGGCGACGGCGCAGAAGATCAAAAAGGCCAGCAGCAGCACCTCCAGCAAAACAGTCACAGCTCCTGTTCCCCCTCTCCCGGCAGCTGGTCCGGGTCAAGCTCCAGCCCGGTCAGCACCTCCATGCGGGCGATCAGATGGGCGGCCACCGGGTTCACCGTCCACAAAATCACCGCCGCCAGAATCAGCTTGGCGGAGTGGACCGTGAATCCGCACAGTACCACCAGTCCCGCCGTAATCAGAAACAGACCCAGGGTGTCGGCCAGGGCGCTGGCCTGGAGCAGGTCCAGGGTCCGCCGGAAGCGGAACAGCCCCACGGCGGCGATCACCACCACCAACACCCCCAGGGCCAGCAGAAGCACTCCAATTCCCGTCCGCAGCGTCACGACTTCTTCCCCCTTCTCCTCTCCCGGTGGCGGCGCACCGAGATGCGGCTGAGCACCGCCACCGCCAGCAGATTCAGCAGTCCGTACAGGATGGCCACGTCCACCAGATAGGACGCGCCCAGCACATAGGACAGGATGCACACCATCAGCACCACCACGGTGCAGATCAAATTGAGGGCCGCCAGCCGGTCAGTGTACCGGGGGCCCCGCACCGCCCGGATCAGGCAGAGAAGCATCACCGCCGTGAGGATGCACAGCAGCACAATCAGCACGTCCCGCAGGACCGGCGTACATTCCGCCATCTCACTTCTCCTCCCAACGGCGCAGTTTTTGGACGAAGCCGCACTCCGACAGCCCCGCGGCAAATTCCTGATCCATAGCGTAGACGCACAGCCGCCCGTTTTTCAGGGAGACCGTGATGGTCCCCGGGGTCAGGGTGATGGAGTTGGCCAGCAGCATCTGATGCCCCGGCTCCCCCAGGCCGGACTGGAACCAGGTGAGCTTGGGCGCCCCCTTCCGCCGTTTGGGGAAGAGAATCCGGCCTATCACCTGGAGGTTGGCCTGCAAAACTTCCCAGGCCAGATAGAGGATATAAAAAACCGCCCTGGAGAAGCGGTCGATCCGGCCTGCTCCACCCAAGGGCGGCAGCTGTAATAGACGGTAGGAGGCCCAGGCCAAGACAGCCGAAATCACCACTCCGGCCGCAATCACCTGCAGATTCAGGCTCCCGTTCAGTACGATCCACACCAAAAGCAGCAGAACAAACAAGGGCCTCGCTCCTCCTCCAGGGTGCTCCGCGCATCAGAATTCAGAGACGCGGGCCTTTTCTTAACGAAATTATTATATCAGGCGAATTTGTAGAATGCAAGTGAAATGCAATTTTTTCATCCCAATGATTCTTTTTCTGACTGACAAAAATATTTTGTGGAGGCGCTCTCCGGCCCAACGAAAAGCGGACCGCGCCCCCTGCTCTGAGCGGCGCGGTCCGTGTTTATAATTATGCCTGTTTCTGCTGCTCCGCCTGGCGCAGCAGCTCCTCGGCGCTCTCCAGCAGGGAGGGCGTGATGGAGGCCCCCCCGATGAGGCGGGCCAGCTCCTCCCGCCGCTGGGAGCGGTCCAGCCGCTCCAGCCGGGTGTAGGTGCGCCCCTCCCGCTCCCCCTTCTGAACGGAGAAGTGGGTGTCCGCCATGGCAGCGATCTGGGGCAGGTGGGTGACGCACAGCACCTGCTTGCCTCGGGCCACCTGGGCCATCTTCTCGGCCACCTTCTGGGCGGCCCGGCCGGACACGCCGGTGTCCACCTCATCAAAGACCAGGGTGCCGATCTGGTCCCCCTCGGCCAGCACATTTTTCAGGGCCAGCATGATCCGGGCCAGCTCGCCGCCGGAGGCCACCTTCTGGATGGGCTTCAGGGCCTCCCCCAGGTTGGCGGACATGAGGAACTGCACCTCGTCCAGGCCGGTCTCGTCCATCCCGGCCTCGCCCCCCTTGGGGGTGAACTCCGTCTGGAACTGGACCTTGGGCATGTCCAGCTGGCGCAGCTCCTCCTGGACCCGCGCCTGGAGGGCCCCGGCCGCCTCCCGCCGGGCCTGGGACAGGGCCTCTCCCCGGCGCGCAGCCTCCTTCCGGGCCTTGCTGAGCTCCTTCTCCAGCCGGGCCAGGGTGTCGTCGGCATACTGAATCTGGTCCAGCTCCTTCCGGCACCGGTCCAGATAGTCGAGCATGTCCTCCACCGTGGGGCCGTACTTCTTCCGCAGGCGGTAGAGCAGGTCCAGCCGCTCCTCCACCTGGTCCAGCTCCCCGGGGTAGAAGTCGAAGGAACGGCTCAGGTCCCGCAGGGTGTCCGCCGCATCGTCGGCGGCGCACCGCAGGGCGGTGAGCTTCTCGGATAGCTCAGAGAGCTCCGGGCTGATGGAGGACACCCCCTGGACCTCCCCCTCCGCCTGGGCAATGAGGGAGCAGGCCCCGTCCCGGTCCTCGTCCCCGGACAGGGCAAACTCCGCGCTCTGGACCGCCTCCATGAGCTTGCCCGCGCTGCGCAGCAGCGTCCGCCGGGCGGAGAGCTCCTCGTCCTCCCCGGCCTTCAGCTGTGCCCGCTCCAGCTCCTGGATCTGGTAGTTCAAGGTGTCCACCCGGCGGGAGCGCTCCGCCTCGTCCATCTGGAGCTTGTCCATCTCCCGGCGGATGTCGTGCCACCTGCGGTAGGCCACCTGATAGTCCTCCAGCAGCGGCTGGCACCCGCCGAACTGGTCCAGATAGCCCAGATGGCTGGCCGGGTCCAGCAGCTGCTGCCCGTCGTGCTGGCCGTGGATGTTCAGCAGCTGCCGCCCCAGCTCCCGCAGCTGGGCCACCGTCACCAGCTTTCCGTCGATGCGGCACACGTTTCGGCCGTCCCCCTGGAGCTCCCGCTGGAGGAGAAGCTCCTCCTCCCCGGTAGGGAAGCCGTTCTCCTCCAGCCAGGGCAGGGGGGGCACCTGGGTGAACACCGCCGTCACCAGGGCGGACTTGGCCCCGGTGCGGATGAGCTCCCGGCTGGTGCGCTCCCCCAGCACCGCGCCGATGGAGTCGATGACAATGGATTTACCCGCCCCCGTCTCGCCGGTGAGCACGTTGAAGCCCGGCTCGAACCGGATGTCCGCCGACTGGATGAGGGCGATATTTTCAATGTGAAGCAGGGAAAGCAAAGCTCTACTCCTCCTCTCTCCCGGTCACTTCAGAAGTTTGTGGACCTCCTGGTTGAAGCGCTCCGCCGCGTCGTTGTCCCGCATAATGAGGATGCCCGTGTCGTCCCCGGCCAGGCTGCCCACCATGCCGGGGATCTCCATGCTGTCCAAAGCGGAGCAGGCCGCCGAGGCCAGCCCCGGCATGGTGCGCACCACCACGATGTTCTGGGCCCGGTCCACCGAGGTGACCCCCTCCTTGAAGATGTTCCGAAGCCGGGCGTCCGAGTCGGCCAGCCCCTTCCGCTCAGAGGAGGCGTAGCGGTAGCCGCCGCCGGAGAGCTCCTTCACCAGCCGCAGCTCCTTGATGTCCCGGGAAATGGTGGCCTGGGTGGCGGAAAAGCCCCGGGCCTTCAGCTCGTCCAGCAGCTGCTCCTGGGTCTCCACATCCACCGCCTGAATGATGTTTAAGATCTCCGCTTGACGCGCGCGCTTCATGGGGTGTATCCTCCTAACTTCTGGTTGATGATCTCATAAAAGCTCCGGCCGGACAGCTGCACCAGCTGGGTCTTGTACCGGGACCGGGTGATCTCTACCCGCTCACCGCCTGTCAAGCGGATCGCCTTGCCGCCATCCACCGACAGATACAGGTGTTTCCGGTTCCCCCGGGGCAGCTGCACCACCACCCGCCGAGTGGGCTCCAGCACCAGGGCCCGGGCGGCCAGCTGGTGGGCGCACACCGGCGTGACGATCAGGCACTGGGAGGAGGGCTCCACAATGGGCCCCCCCGCCGACATGGAGTAGGCGGTGGAGCCGGTGGGGGTGGCCACGATCACCCCGTCCCCCATGATCCGCTGAACCATGGTCTGGTCGGCCCAGACCTCCACCTCTGCCACCCGGGCCATAGAGCCCTTGGAGAACACCGCGTCGTTGAGGGCCAGGTCCTGGCTCACCGGCCGCCCGCCCCGAAACACCTGCACGTCCAGCATCATCCGCTCCTCGGTGACAAAGTGGCCCTGGGCCAGAGGGACCAGCAGGGAGAGCTCGGTGCGCTCCAGCTCAGCCATAAAGCCCACGCTGCCCATGTTCACCCCCAGGATGGGCACCCCGTGGAGGGTGGCGTCCCGGGCGGCGTGGAGGATGGTCCCGTCCCCGCCGAAGCAAACCAACAGGTCGGCCCGGGGCAGCTCCTCCTCCAGCTGGTGGAGAGAGAGGTTCCGGGGCAGGTCCAGCCGGTCCCCCTTTTTGGGAACGAAGGGGAGGCACAGCACTGTCTCCGCCCCCGCCTTCCGTAAAATCCGGTCGGCCTCCAGGGCGGTGCGCAGTCCCTTGTCCCGATATGGATTGGAGCTTAAAATGATCCTCATGCCCTGTCCCCCTTGTCCAGCTCGTGGGAGGCCTCCACCAGCGCCTTCAGGTCGCCGCTGTAGGCCGGCCCCGGACTGGTGGACAGATAGCCCAGGTACTCGATGTTGCCCTCCGGCCCGCGAATAGGGGAAAAGGTAATATCCTTTACAGTAAATCCACCGTGGGCGGCGTGCTCCAGGAAGTGCTCCAGCACCTCCAGGTGGACCGACGCATCCCGGACCACGCCCTTTTTCCCCACCTTGTCCTTTCCGGCCTCGAACTGGGGCTTGATGAGACAGACCCCCTCGCCCCCCTCCTTCATCAGGGGGCGCACCGCCGGGAAGATCAGGTTCAGGGAGATGAAGGACACGTCCACCGAGAAGAAGTCCAGGGGCTCCGGAATCTGCTCCCGGGTAAGGTAGCGGGCGTTGGTGCGCTCCATGCACACCACCTTGGGGTGGGTGCGCAGCCGGTAGTCCAGCTGGTTGTAGCCCACATCCACCGCGTACACCTTCTCCGCCCCGTTCTGGAGCATGCAGTCGGTGAAGCCGCCGGTGGAGGCTCCGATGTCGGCGCACACCGCCCCCTCCAGCCGGATGGGCCACAGCTCCATGGCCTTCTCCAGCTTCAGGCCCCCCCGGCTCACGTAGGCCAGGGTCTTG